>CAJCHX010000366.1 GCA_903970215.1 Acidobacteriaceae bacterium | reverse complement strand
CCCCGCCTGAGTGCCCCGCCTGTAGGGACGACCGACCGACGGTGACCGGTCAGTAGAATCGGCTGGTGACTTCTGCGACGACGCCGCCGAGCCCTGCCGACCGACTGCCCAAGACCTGGGACCCGTCGGCAGTAGAGGCGGACATCTACCAGGGTTGGGTCGACGCCGGGTACTTCACCGCCGACAGCTCCCCGTCGTCGGGCGGTGGTAAGCCCCCGTTCTCGATCGTGCTGCCCCCGCCCAACGTGACCGGCAGCCTGCACCTCGGCCACGCGCTCGACCAGACCATCTCGGACGCACTGTGCCGCCGCAAGCGCATGCAGGGCTACGAGGTGCTGTGGTTGCCGGGCACCGACCACGCCGGTATCGCGACGCAGTCGCTGGTCGAGAAGGAGTTGGCGGCGGAGGGCGCGTCTCGTCGGGAACTCGGCCGCGAGCGGTTCCTGGAGCAGGCATGGGCGTTCAAGGAGGCCTCGCACGGCAACATCACCGGGCAGATGCGCCGGATCGGTGCGGGCGTGGACTGGTCGCGGGAGCGGTTCACGATGGACGAGGGTCTGTCCCGCGCGGTGCAGACCATCTTCAAGCGGATGTTCGACGACGGGCTGATCTACCGCGCCGAGCGGCTGGTCAACTGGTCGCCGGTGCTGCAGACCGCGATCAGCGACATCGAGGTCACATACGACGAGGTCGACGGTGAGCTGGTGTCGTTCCGCTACGGCTCACTCGATGACGACCAGCCGCATATCGTGTGCGCCACCACCCGACTCGAGACCATGCTCGGGGATACCGCGATCGCGGTACATCCCGACGACGAGCGTTACCGCGCCCTGGTCGGTACGACCCTCGAGCACCCGTTCCTCGACCGGCGCATCCCCGTGATCGCGGACGACTATGTCGACCCCGAATTCGGCTCCGGCGCAGTCAAGATCACTCCCGCCCACGATCCCAACGACTTCGCAGTGGGGCAGCGGCACGGCCTCGCGATGCCGACGATCATGGACGAGACCGCCCACATCGCCGGCACCGGCACCCGGTTCGACGGCCTGGACCGGTTCGAAGCCCGGAAGGCGATCCGCGAGGCGCTGGCGGAGGAGGGCCGCATCGTCAAGGAGGTGCGCCCGTACCGGCACAGCGTGGGGCACAGTGAGCGCAGCGGAGAGCCGATCGAGCCCAGGCTGTCCATGCAGTGGTGGGTCAAGGTGGACGAGCTGGCCGCGACCGCCGCGGAGGCTGTGCGGCGCGGCGACACGCGGATCCTCCCTGAGTCGATGGCGCCCCGCTACTTCAGCTGGGTCGACGACATGCACGACTGGTGTATCTCGCGGCAGCTGTGGTGGGGCCACCGGATCCCGGTCTGGTACGGGCCCGAAGACGACAATGGCGAGCGCGACGTGGTGTGCTGCGGTCCCGACGAGGCGCCGCCTGCCGGCTACGTGCAGGACCCGGACGTTCTCGACACGTGGTTCAGCTCAGGGCTGTTCCCTTTCTCGACCATGGGGTGGCCGGACAAGACGCCGGACCTGGACCGGTTCTATCCGACGTCGGTGTTGGTCACCGGTTACGACATCATCTTCTTCTGGGTGGCCCGGATGATGATGTTCGGCACCTACGTGGCGCGTGGGGAGAACTCGCCCGGGCCGGTTCCGTTCCGCGAGTTGCTGTTGCACGGTCTGGTCCGCGACGAGTTCGGGCGCAAGATGAGCAAGTCCAAGGGCAACGGCATCGACCCGCTCGAGTGGGTGGACGAGTACGGCGCGGATGCGCTGCGGTTCACTCTGGCCCGGGGCACCATCCCGGGCGCCGACCTCAACGTCGGCGCCGACGCGGCGGCCAGCAGCCGCAAGTTCGCCACCAAGCTGTTCAATGCCACGAAGCTCGCGCTCATGAACCACGCGGTGGTGGGGGAGTTGCCGACGCGCGACCTGCTCACCGACGCCGACCGCTGGATCCTGGATCGGCTCGCGCAGGTGCAGACGGACGCCGATGCGGCGTTCGAGGCGCACGAGCTGGGCCGAGCCTGCGAGGCGCTGTACCACTTCGCGTGGGATGAGCTGTGTGACTGGTACCTCGAGGTGGCCAAGTTGCAGCTGGCCGGGGGCGCTGCGGGGGCCGACGGCGATGTCGTCGACGCGGAGCGCGCGGCGCGTACCCGCCTGGTGCTGGGACACTGTCTCGATGTGGTGTTGCGGCTGCTGCATCCCGCTATGCCGTTCGTCACCGAGGTGCTGTGGAAGGCGCTGACCGGCGGTGAGTCGCTGGTCATCGCGTCGTGGCCCACCCGGGATTGGGCGCCCTGCCACCCGGACGCCGACGCGGCCCGACGGTTCGGCGACATGCAGCGACTGGTCACCGAGATCCGCCGGTTCCGCAGCGACCAGCAGCTCAAACCGAGCCAGCGCGTCGCCGCCCGGCTCATCGGCGTCTCCGCCGCTGACCTCGATCAGCTCGTGACCGCCGTTCGCAGCCTCTGCCGCCTCGATCCCGCCGGCGCCGACTTCGCCGCCACCGCATCGCTCGAGGTGCCCCTCGCGGGCGGAACGGTCCACGTCGAGCTGGACACCTCCGGCACCGTCGACCTCGTGGCCGAGCGGGCGCGGCTCGAGAAGGATCTGAAGGCCGCGCAGAAGGAACTCGAGCAGACGTCCGCCAAGCTGGGCAACGAGGCCTTCGTCGCGAAGGCGCCCGAGCCCGTGGTCGCCAAGATCCGCGCGCGGCGCGAGCTGGCCGAGGCGGAGGTCACTCGGATCACCGGCCGGATCGCCGCTCTGAGCAGCGAGGCGCGGTAGTGGCCGACCAGCGGTTCACCGACGAGGGAGTCCCGCTCCCCGCGTTCGCCGCGGACCCGGACGACCTGGAGGAGTTGCGGGCCGTCGAGGCGCAGCTCGACGAGCGCTGGCCCGAGACGAAGATCGAGCCCTCGCTGACGCGCATCGCGGCGCTCATGGAGTTGCTCGGCTCGCCGCAGGACGCGTACCCCGCGATCCACGTGGCCGGGACCAACGGTAAGTCGTCGACCACACGGATGATCGACGCCCTCCTGCTGGCGTTCTCCCGCCGGACCGGCAGGATCACCAGCCCGCATCTGCAACTGGCGACCGAGCGGATCGCGATCGACGGCCACCCGATCAGCGCGCGCCGGTATGTGGACACGTACCGGGAACTGGAGCCGTTCATCGACATGGTGGACCAGCAGTCGACGGCTGCGGGTGGCCCGCGGATGAGCAAATTCGAGGTGCTCACGGCGATGGCGTACGCCGCCTTCGCGGAGGCACCGGTGGACGTCGCGGTGGTCGAGGTGGGTTTGGGTGGTCGCTGGGACGCGACCAATGTGATCAGCGGCGATGTCGCGGTGGTCACCCCGATCGGCCTGGACCACACCGAGTACCTCGGTTCCGATCTCGCGACTATCGCGGGGGAGAAGGCCGGGATCATCAAGCGCGCTCGGGAGCGGCTGGTGCCGCACGACACGGTCGCTGTGATCGGGCAGCAGGAGCCGGCCGCGATGGACGTCTTGTTGCGGCAGGCGGTGGATGCCGACGCTGCCGTCGCCCGTGAGGGCTCGGAATTCGCGGTGCTGGAACGCCGGGTGGCAGTGGGTGGCCAGCAGCTCACGTTGCAGGGCCTCGGCGGGGTGTACGACGAGATCTTCCTGCCGCTGCACGGCGAGCACCAGGCGCACAACGCCGCACTGGCGCTGGCAGCGGTGGAGGCGTTCTTCGGGGCCGGTGCCGACCGGCAACTCGACCTGGATACGGTGCGGGCCGGGTTCGCCGACGCTACCTCGCCGGGGCGGCTCGAGCGTGTGCGGAGCGCGCCGACGGTGCTGCTCGACGCCGCGCACAACCCGCACGGGGCGCGGGCGCTGGCGAAGACCCTCACCGACGAGTTCGGCTTCCGCCGACTGATCGGGGTGGTGTCGGTGCTGGCGGACAAGGACGCACCGGGCATCTTGACCGAGCTCGAGCCGGTACTCGACGCCGTGGTGGTGACCCAGAACGGCTCGCCCCGCGCACTCGAGGTCGAAGCCCTCGCGTCGCTGGCCGAGGAGGTCTTCGGCGAGGACCGGGTGGCGACGGCGCCCACCATGCTCGATGCGATCGAGAGCGCAGTGGCGATGGCCGACGAGGACGCCGAGTCGTCCGACCCGGCCGCTCTCTCCGGTACCGGTGTGGTGATCACCGGCTCGGTGGTCACCGCCGGTCTCGCGCGCACTCTGTTCGGAAAGGAACCGCAGTGAACGAGGCGAGCGGAGCGACTGGGGGGTCGAACCCGGCGAGCGGAGCGACTGGGGGGTCGAAGCACGATTCCACCCGGTTCACCCCACCCACCAACGATCCGTGGAAGAGCTTCCGCGGCATCCTGTCTGCAACGTTGATCCTCGAGTTGATCGTGGTGCTGCTGGCACTGCCGGTGGTGTTCAAGCTGACGCACGGTTTGACGGCCCTCAAGGCGACGTACGTGCTGGTGATCGCCGTTCTGTTGTTCCTGGGATGCATGGTGGTCAAGCGGCCTTGGGCCTTGCCGGCGTTCTGTGTGCTGCAACTCGCACTGATCGCGGGGTGGTTCGTGCATCCCGGGATCGGGCTGGTGGGGATCGTGTTCGCGCTGGTGTGGGGCTACGTGTTCTACCTCGAGCGGGACATGAGGAAGCGAATCGCCCAGGGGCGACTTGCCGGCCAGGAGCCGATCGGCTGAGGCTCCGGTGGGACTGTGCGGGAGCCGCATGTGACGGCCGCTACCCTGTACGCGTGACTGAGCGGACTCTGGTTCTTGTCAAGCCCGACGGCGTACGCCGCGGCCTCGTTGGCGACATCCTCAAGCGGATCGAAGGCAAGGGTCTGTCCCTTGCCGCACTCGAGCTGAGGGCGGTGAGCATCGAACTCGCGCAGGCGCATTACGCCGAGCACGCGAGTAGGCCGTTCTTCGGTTCGCTGCTCGAATTCATCACCTCCGGTCCGGTGGTCGCGGTGGTCGTGGAGGGTCCGCGTGCGGTCGCGGCCTTCCGTCAACTGGCGGGCGGCACCGATCCGGTCGAGAAGGCCACCCCCGGTTCCATCCGTGGCGACTACGGCCTCGAGACCCAGGAGAACCTGGTGCACGGCTCCGACTCGCCGGAGTCCGCCGCGCGGGAGATCGCGCTGTGGTTCCCAGGGCTGGCCGACTGACGGATCCGACCTGCGCCGGAAGGGCGGCGCACCCGTCTTCCGGGCCCGTGTCTGCGCGATCGCGCGGGCACGGGCCCGGAACGTCAGCATGGTGTGGGATACTGGAGCGGTTGCGCCGCTTGGGCGACGCAACCCGCGCGGCCCAAGAGAAACGGCCCCGTGCAGCCGCCGTGTTCGCGTGCGTGATGCCTGAGACGAGGTGTGCCCCCCGCTGGGAGCCGCCCCCGACCGGGCAGCACTCGGACGTCAGGCGAGAGACCTTGACAACGTGGGCGGGAGACCGCACCACCACATAACGGAGACGATCCCCGTGTGGCCGCGACGACCATCGCGCCCGGGGGTCGGTAGGAGAGCTGAGTGGCCGACAACCAGTCGTCTGATGAAGAACTGAACACCCTCGCCGCAATGGGGGACGCCGGAGAGGAGTTCCCGCACAAGCTGCGGGTACACGTGCTGGCCCGGTTGCTGGGAATCACCAGCAAGCAGGCGCTGGTGCACCTCGGCGACCTGGGCTTCGTGGTGCGCAGCGCGCATTCGAGCATCGATCGCAGCGCTGCTGAGCGGGTCCGCGACGTGGTGCGTGGCGCTCCCGCCCAGCGGGCCGCCACCGCGCCCGACCAGCAGGCCGCCACCGCGCCCGACCAGCAGAGTTCGAGCCCACCGGTGGAGCAGAGCGTCCCTGCACGCAGCGACCAGAACGCCCCTGCAGCCGAACCGGCCTCGGCGAACCCCCAGGAGGACCCTGCGCCGGTCGCTCCGACGCCGGCCGTGCCGTCGCTGTTCTCGGCGCTCGATATCGCGCAGCCCGTGGTCGTACCGGTCGAGCCCTCGTCCGGGCCGACGGTGCCGTTGTTCTTGCAGCCCGAGCAGGTCGTCCTTCCGAAACAGGCGCCGGCGCCCCGGGTCGAGCGGCCCGCCGTCGATGATCGCGCGGCCGCGGCCCAACCGGCGACTGTCGACGCGTCGCCCCGTGCTGAGCAGGCGTCCGCCGCTGAGCCGTCCGCCGCTGAGCAGTCCGTTGACGAGCCGACTGCGGTGGTGCACGGCGCCCCGTCTGGGTCTGACGACGACGAGAGCGCGGCGCGCCGCCGCCGGCGCGGGCGTCGGGGCCGTGGCCGCGGCCGTGGCGAGGACGCCGACGACGAGAAGCAGCGTGCTGAGAAGGGTGCGCCGCAGACCGGCGGAGCCGGTGGCGGCAGCCGCGGCGACGCCGTGCAGGATCCGGCCGAGCAGGATCGGGCTGAGCAGGATCGGGCCGACGAGGTGCAGGGCGACGACGCCGATGGCGACACTGTCGAGGACGTGACCGACGGCAACTCGCGCCGTCGCCGTCGCCGGCGTCGTCGCCGCTCAGGCGCGGAGGTGGCGGACAGCGAGTCCGAGGCGATTCCTGTCGACGACCCGCCCAACACCGTCGTGCACGAGCGCGAGCCGCGACCCAAGGTCCGCCGCGACGAGGTACGGGGCATCTCCGGTTCGACGCGGCTCGAGGCGAAGCGTCAGCGCCGCCGGGACGGCCGCGAGTCGGTCCGCCGGCGCCCACCGATCCTGACGGAGTCCGAGTTCCTGGCTCGTCGCGAGTCGGTGGACCGCGTGATGGTGGTCCGGGAACGCACGTCGGTGGTAGGAACCGTCGATGCCGAAGGCAGGACGATCGATCATCCGATCGACTACACGCAGGTCGCGGTTCTCGAGGACGGCGTGCTGGTCGAGCACTTCGTGACATCGTCGGGATCGGCCTCGATGGTCGGCAACATCTACTTGGGCAGAGTGCAGAACGTGCTGCCCTCGATGGAGGCGGCATTCGTCGACATCGGTCGCGGTCGCAACGGTGTGCTGTATGCGGGCGAGGTGAACTGGGACGCCGCGGGGCTGGACGGCAACGCGCGCAGGATCGAGCAGGCGCTTCGGCCCGGTGACCAGGTGCTGGTGCAGGTCTCGAAAGACCCGGTCGGCCACAAGGGCGCCAGGCTGACCACGCAGATCTCGCTGGCTGGTCGGTTCCTGGTGTACGTGCCGGGCGGAGGGTCTGCGGGCATCTCCCGCAAGCTGCCGGACACCGAGCGGCGGCGCCTCAAGGACATCCTCAAGGACATCGTGCCGTCCGACGCGGGCGTCATCATCCGCACCGCCTCGGAGGGCGTCAGCGCCGACGAGCTGGCGAACGACGTGGCGCGGTTGCAGCAGCAGTGGAGCGAGATCGACGCGGTCGCCAAGGGCAAGGGCGCGACCGTCCGGGCCTTGTACGAGGAGCCGGACCTGCTGGTCAAGGTGGTCCGCGACCTGTTCAACGAGGACTTCTCCAAGCTGATCGTGGAGGGCGGGCACGCCTGGGACACGGTGGAGCGCTACGTGTCGACGGTGGCGCCCGACCTGCTGCCCCGGGTCGAGCGGTTCGAGAAGGCGCATGCGGACGCGCCCGACGTGTTCGTGGTGCACCGGATCGACGAGCAACTCGCCAAGGCGCTGGATCGCAAGGTGTGGCTGCCGTCGGGAGGCACCTTGGTGATCGACCGCACCGAGGCGATGACCGTGATCGATGTGAACACCGGCAAATTCACCGGATCGGGCGGCAACCTCGAAGAGACGGTGACCCGCAACAACCTCGAGGCGGCCGAGGAGATCGTGCGGCAGATGCGGCTGCGCGACATCGGCGGCATGATCGTGGTCGACTTCATCGACATGGTGCTCGAGTCGAACCGCGACCTGGTCCTGCGCAGGCTCACCGAGTCGCTGGGCCGCGATCGCACCCGGCACCAGGTGTCCGAGGTGACGTCGCTGGGTCTGGTGCAGATGACCCGCAAGCGGATCGGCACGGGATTGGTGGAGGCGTTCTCCACGCCGTGCCCCACCTGCGGCGGCCGGGGGATCCTGGTGCACGAGGACCCCGTCGACGTGGGCGGATCCGACGACTCGGGCCGGTCCCAGTCGCCGGCGCAGTCCGAGGGTGGCCGCAAGAAGCGCAGGCGCGCGGGTGGCAAGCCGGACGTCGTGGCGCCCAAGGAGGAGAAGGTCGCGGTCGCCGCGGTGCCCGCGCACAAGAGTCCGCATCCGATGTTCAAGGCGATGGCCGCCTCGCACGACCCCGAGAACTCCGAAGACGAGGTGACCGGGGCGGAGCCCACCGCGGATGCGGCGGTAAAGGTGGCCGTGGAGCACGTGGCAGCCGCCCAGCAGCAGCCCGCAGCCCAGGAGCAGCCCGCAGCGCAGCAGGAGACCACCGCAGCGCGGCAGGAGCCCGCTGTGCGTGAAGCCGCAGTGCAGGAAAGCGCAGTGCAGGAAGCCGCACCGACTGTGGAGTCTGCACAGGCTCAGGCCACTCAGGCTGAGGCCGCTCAGGCTGAGGCCGCGTCGGCCGAGCCCGCGCCGGCTGTGCGGACGGCTCCGCAGCGGCGGCGGCGGGTGGCCCGCAAGGCGCCCACCACCACGTCGGCCGCGGCCGAGACGATCGTCGTGATCGTGGACGCCGCACCGTCGGCGCCCGTTGCGCAGTCGGTGGGGGCGACCGCGGCTGAGCCTGCTGTGCGGCGGGCACGACGGCGTGCGGCAGCGCGTCCGGCCGGTCCCACAGCGCATCCCGTGGGCACCGTCCCGTCGGGCGGCGACGGGGAGCCGGTTTGACCCTGCCTACGGATCTCCCGTAACCTGGGACGGTCGCTTTTTCGGCGATGAAGTCGCGCGTGCCGCGCGTCGATTCCTGCACTTGCGGGGAGCGACCGGTCGCGGGGCGCGACTGCCGGAAACCCTGCGTGAACCAAGGCCCGCGCCCACTGGTGTGTGCCGAACTACGAGTTGTTAAGAAGAGGTAAGCCCGCGATGGCAACGTACGCGATCGTCAAGACCGGCGGCAAGCAGTACAAGGTTGCGGTCGGCGACCTGGTGAAGGTCGAGAAGCTCGACGGTGAGCCCGGCTCCGCTGTGTCGCTCCCCGTGGCGCTCGTCGTCGACGGTGCGAACCTGACCACGGATGCGGCCGCCCTGGAGAAGGTGTCGGTGACTGCTGAGGTCATCGAGCATGTCAAGGGCCCCAAGATCCGCATCCACAAGTTCAAGAACAAGACCGGCTACCACAAGCGCCAGGGTCACAGGCAGAAGCTGACGGTGGTCAAGGTCACCGGCATCGCCTGAGTTCCCCACACTTTCACCGACGACTTCTGCGAGGAGTTAAGACATGGCACACAAGAAGGGCGCATCCAGCTCGCGCAACGGGCGCGATTCCAATGCGCAGCGACTGGGCGTGAAGCGGTTCGGCGGCCAGAAGGTCAGCGCCGGCGAGATCCTGGTCCGTCAGCGTGGCACCCACTTCCACCCGGGCGTCGGCGTCGGCCGCGGCGGCGACGACACCCTGTTCGCGCTTGAGGCGGGCGCG
>CAJCHX010000365.1 GCA_903970215.1 Acidobacteriaceae bacterium | reverse complement strand
GACGCACCGCGCGCGACCGCCGTTCCTGACCATGCTCGAGAACCGCCTGGAGCGCCCGACCCGGTGACCGCGCCCCAGATCCCGTCGTCCGGCGCCCCCGCCGGCGAACAGCCGAGCCGTAGTACAGCCGAGCACCCCTGGCCCGTCCGAGTGGTGTCGATGAAGGTCGCCCAGTGGATCGACCGATTGGGCGATGTGTGGGTCGAAGGGCAGATCACTCAGCTCAACCGGCGCAGCGGCGGGATCGCGTTCCTCACGCTGCGGGACCCGTCGGCGAACGTCTCGATCCAGGTGACGTGCCAGCCGCAGGTCCTGGACCGTTCCGAGGTGCCGCTCGGTGAGGGCACCCAGGTGATCATGCGGGGCAAGTTCCTCTACTGGTCCGGCCGCGGATCGATCTCGCTGCGCGTGACCGAGGTACGCGCGGTGGGGATCGGCGAGCTGCTCGCGCGCATCGAACGACTGCGGCAACTGCTGTACGCGGAGGGCCTGTTCGACCCGCGGATCAAGCGGCCGCTACCGTTCCTCCCGCGCACCGTCGGATTGGTGACCGCCCGAGCCAGCGCAGTCGAGCGAGATGTGCGGTCGATCGCGGAGGATCGCTGGCCCGCGGTGCGGATCCGGGCCGAGTACGCCACGGTCCAGGGCCCGACGGCGGTCTCGCAGCTGATCCGTTCGCTGCAGGTGCTCGACGCCGATCCCGAGGTGGACGTGATCGTCCTGGCCCGGGGCGGCGGCAGCGTCGAGGACCTGCTGCCCTTCTCCGACGAGACGCTGTGCCGCGCGATCCACGCCGCGACGACCCCCATCGTGTCGGCGATCGGCCACGAACCCGACAACCCGCTGTGCGACCACGCGGCCGACGCGCGGGCCGCGACACCCACGGACGCCGCGAAGCGGGTGGTGCCCGACGTGGCGGCCGAGACCATGCGCATCGGCGAGCTCCGCGAACGCAGCAGGGCGGCGCTGCGGGGATGGGTCGAACGGGAGGCGCGCGCTGTGGCATCGCTGCGGTCCCGACCCGCGCTGGCCGATCCGCGCCGCATCGTCGACGTCCGTGCCAACGAGATCTCCCGCCTGCGCCGCGACGCGCTGCGGGACATCCGCCGCATCGTCGACGGCGAGTCCGCCACCGTCGGGCACCTGGCCGCCCGGCTCTCCGCGCTCGGCCCGGCGGCGACGATGGCCCGCGGGTACGCCATCGTCCAGCGCGTCACCCCCGACGGCCACAATCCCGTCGTACGGTCGATCGCGGATCTCGCGCCCGCCACTCAGCTCCGCGTCCGGCTGCCCGACGGTGCCGCGCGCGCGGCCGTCATGGCCGTCGAACGCATCACCCCACCCACCGATCAGGAGGAATCGCAGTGACCGATGAGCCCACCGACGTCGCCGCCCTCGGCTACGAGGACGCCCGCGACGAACTGGTCGACGTGGTGCGGATCCTGGAGCAGGGCGGACTGGACCTGGACGAGTCGCTCCGGCTGTGGGAGCGCGGCGAGGCGCTCGCGCGCCGCTGCGAGGAGCACCTCGGGGGAGCGCGCGAGAAGATCGAGAAGGCGATCGCCGCGCACGACGCAGCGGAGTAGGACTACTGCTTCTGCCTCGCCAGCGGCGGCTGGTCCTGTGCCGCGGCGGCGAGTCGCTCGAACGACGGCACCGTCGCGCTGCCGTAGAGCGCGATGGTCACGCCGTCGAGCGGCAGCAGCCAGGCGTTGCGTCCGTCCGACGCGGGGCCGTACACCTGCCACGTGCGGTCGCCGACCGGCACGGTTCCCGATTGGGTCTGTCGGGCACCGAACACCGACTCGACGATGTCGCTCGCGGACCCATCGGACTGCGAGAGCTGCAGGTACTGGCGGTCCGAAGTCACGTATCCGACGTTGATGACGGCCTGTCCCCCCGCGACGTTCGGCTGCGACGTGGAGTTGGCGATCCACCCGGAGGGCACGGCGTTCACCACGTCGGGGCCGGCCGGCTGACGGACGGGGAACGACACCTCGTCGGCGGCGACCTGGAGGATCGCCTTCGCGTCCACGGTGGGTACGTGCGCGGTGTCGATCTTCGGGCCGAATCCCCAGTGCACGTTGCCCGAAGCGAACGCAGCGACCGCGCACAGAGCGAGCAGCGTGACGATCGTCAGCGACAGATCGCGCGAGTTGAGCAGTAGTCGGGGTTTGTCGGCCACGGTTTCCCATTATCCCGCAAGGGGAGTTCGCCCGGCCCGCCGGGCCGAACCGGCCGCGTGGAACAATCATGATCAGGAGCCGCACCCGGCCAACGGAGGCCGTGGTGCGCACCGGCTAGGAGGCACTTCATCCATGTCCGACACCGATTCCGCTGCGATCCAGCCGGTGCGTCCAGATCGAAACCTGGCGATGGAACTCGTCCGTGTGACCGAGGCGGGAGCGCTCGCTGCGGGCCGCTGGGTGGGGCGTGGCCAGAAGGAGTCCGGCGACGGCGCCGCCGTCGATGCCATGCGGCAGCTGGTGGCGACGGTGTCGATGCGCGGCGTCGTGGTGATCGGCGAGGGCGAGAAGGACGAGGCGCCCATGCTGTACAACGGTGAGGAGGTCGGCAACGGCACCGGGCCGGCGTGTGACGTGGCGGTCGACCCGGTGGACGGCACCACCTTGATGGCCAAGGGCATGCCCGGCTCGATCGCGGTGCTCGCCGTCGCCGAGCGTGGCGCGATGTTCGACCCATCCGCCGTCTTCTACATGCAGAAGATCGCGGTCGGCCCTGAGGCGGCCGACGTGATCGACATCGATGCGCCCATCGCCGACAACATCACCAAGGTCGCGAAAGCCAAGGGCATCAAGGTCACCGATGTCACCTGCACCGTGCTCGACCGGCCCCGCCACGACCAGCTGATCGCCGACATCCGCGCGACCGGCGCCATCGTCCGGCTGATCTCCGACGGCGACGTCGCGGGAGCGATCGCGGCGGCCCGCCCCGAGGCCAAGACCGACATCCTGGTCGGCACCGGCGGCACACCTGAGGGCATCATCGCCGCCGCTGCGCTGCGCTGTATGGGCGGCGAGATCCAGGCCAAGCTCGCACCCGTCTCGGACACCGAGCACCGGCGCCTCGCCGACCTCGGCATCGACCCCAACGTGGTTCTCGGCACGCTCGACCTGGTCAAGGGCGAGCACGTGTACTTCGCCGCCACCGGCGTCACCGACGGGGACCTGCTGCGCGGCGTCAAGTACCGCGCCGACGGCGCGACCACCCAGTCGATCGTCATGCGGGCGCGCTCGGGCACCGTCCGCATGGTCGACGCGACCCACCGTCTGGCCAAGCTGCGGACGTACGCGCCGATGTTCAAGAAGTAGCCCCCCACGGCGCGGTGTGTAGAGGAGGAGATCGATGACCGACGACACCGAATACCGCATCGAACACGACACCATGGGCGAGGTCCGGGTGCCTGTCGCCGCCTTGTGGCGGGCGCAGACCCAGCGCGCGGTCGAGAACTTCCCGATCAGCTTCCGGCCGCTCGAGCGGACCCAGATCCGCGCGATGGGCCTGCTCAAGGCCGCGTGCGCGCAGGTCAACCAGGATCTGGGCCTGCTGGATGCCGAGAAGGCGAACGCTATCATCGCCGCCGCACTGGAGGTCGCCGACGGCCGACACGACGACCAGTTCCCCATCGACGTCTTCCAGACGGGTTCGGGCACCAGCTCGAACATGAACGCCAACGAGGTCATCGCGTCGATCGCGGAGGCGAACGGCGTCCACGTGCATCCCAACGACCACGTGAACATGTCGCAGAGCAGCAACGACACGTTCCCGACGGCGACCCACGTAGCCGCCACCGAGGCCGCGGTCACGGACCTGATCCCTGCCCTGCAGCACCTGCACGATGCGCTGGCCGACAAGGCTGCGCAGTGGCGCACCGTCGTCAAGTCGGGCCGCACCCACTTGATGGACGCGGTCCCGGTGACGCTCGGCCAGGAGTTCGGCGGCTATGCACGCCAAGTGGAGGCGGGCATCGAGCGTGTCCGCGCCACCCTGCCTCGCGTGGGCGAGCTGCCCATCGGCGGCACCGCGGTGGGGACCGGCCTCAACGCACCCGACGGGTTCGGCACCAGGGTCGTCGCCGAACTGGTCCGGCTCACGGAGGTCGACGACCTCCGGCTCGCGAAGAACAGCTTCGAGGCCCAGGCCGCGCGTGACGGGCTGGTCGAGCTGTCCGGCGCGCTGCGGACGGTCGCGGTGTCGCTCACCAAGATCGCGAACGATGTGCGGTGGATGGGCTCCGGGCCGCTCACCGGCCTCGCCGAGATCTCGCTGCCGGACCTGCAGCCCGGGAGTTCGATCATGCCGGGCAAGGTCAATCCCGTTCTGCCCGAGGCCGTCACCCAGGTGGCCGCACAGGTGATCGGCAACGACGCGGCGGTCACCTGGGGCGGAGGGAACGGCGCATTCGAACTCAACGTGTACATCCCGATGATGGCGCGCAACGTGCTCGAGTCACTCAAGCTGCTGGCCAACGTGTCGCGGCTGTTCGCAGACCGGTGCATCGCGGGTCTCGCAGCGCATGAAGACCGCCTGCAGACGCTGGCGGAGTCGTCGCCGTCGATCGTGACGCCGCTGAATTCCGCGATCGGCTACGAGGAGGCCGCCGCCGTTGCGAAGCAGGCACTCAAGCAGGGCACAACGATCCGCCAGACCGTGATCGACCGCGGTTTGATCGGCGACAAGCTGTCGATCGACGAGCTGGACCGCCGCCTCGACGTGCTGAAGATGGCCAACCTGGATCACCAGCGCTGACGATCGGGCGCTGATCCGGCTCCCCCCTCGCAGTCGTGAGCCCACCGCCCATGGGAGGTGGGCTCACGTGTGTGCGGTGGGCTCAGCGCGACGAGGTGGGAGTCACCGCTCCTTCGAGCGGATCCGGATGCCGCTGAGCGGGATCGACACGTCGCCCGACGGATCGGTGAAGAAGTCGTTGCCCTTGTCGTCGACCACGATGAACGCCGGGAAGTCCTCGACCTCGATCTTCCACACCGCCTCCATACCGAGCTCGGGGTACTCGATCACCTCCTGGCTCTTGATGCAGTCCTGGGCGAGTCGAGCTGCGGGGCCGCCGATGGAGCCCAAGTAGAAGCCGCCGTGCGCATCGCACGCCGTGGTGACCTGCTTGGATCGGTTGCCCTTGGCCAGCATCACCATCGAGCCACCTGCGGCCTGGAACTGCTCGACGTAGCTGTCCATCCGACCGGCGGTGGTGGGGCCGAACGACCCGGAGGCCATCCCGGCCGGCGTCTTGGCCGGGCCGGCGTAGTACACCGGGTGATCACGCAGGTACTGCGGCATCGGCTCGCCGGCGTCCAACCGCTCCTTGATCTTCGCGTGCGCGATGTCTCGGGCCACCACCAGCGGGCCTGTCAACGACAACCGCGTCTTCACCGGGTGCTTCGACAGCTCCGCCAGGATCTCGGCCATCGGCCGATTCAGATCGATCCGGACGAACTCACCACTGGCGATGTCTTCGGCCACACCAGCGGCCGGCATGTACTTCGCCGGGTCGGTCTCGAGCTGTTCGAGGAACACTCCGTCGGCGGTGATCTTGCCGAGCGCCTGCCGGTCGGCCGAGCACGACACCGCGATCGCCACCGGGCACGACGCACCGTGCCGCGGGAGGCGGACCACGCGGACGTCGTGACAGAAGTACTTGCCGCCGAACTGCGCACCGATGCCGAAGGACTTGGTCAGTTCGAAGACCTGCTCCTCCAGCTCCCGGTCGCGGAATCCGTGCGCCGACATCGAACCCTCGGTGGGCAGCGCGTCGAGGTAGTGCGCCGAGGCGTACTTCGCGGTCTTGAGCGCGAACTCGGCCGAGGTACCGCCGATGACGACGGCCAGGTGGTAAGGCGGGCAGGCCGCGGTCCCCAGCGAGCGGATCTTCTCGTCCAGGAACTTGAGCATCCGGTCCGGGTTGAGGATCGCCTTGGTCTCCTGGAACAGGAACGACTTGTTCGCCGAGCCGCCGCCCTTCGCCATGAACAGGAACTTGTACTCGGGACCCTTCGGTCCTTGCTGGGTCGCGTAGATCTCCACCTGGGCGGGGAGGTTGGACCCCGTGTTCTTCTCCTCGTAGGTGGTCAGCGGAGCCAGCTGGGAGTACCGCAGGTTGAGCTTGGTGTAGGCGTCGAACACGCCGCGCGAGATCACCTCGGCATCGTCGACCCCGGTGAGCACCCCCTCGGCCTTCTTCCCCATGACGATCGCAGTGCCGGTGTCCTGACACATGGGCAGTACGCCGCCCGCCGAGATGTTGACGTTCTTGAGTAGATCGAGGGCCACGAACCGGTCGTTCCCGGAGGCTTCGGGATCGTCGATGATCTTCCGCAGCTGAGCCAGATGGGCCGGCCGAAGGTAGTGGCTGATGTCGTGCATCGCCTCGGCGGTGAGCTGCTGGATCGCCTCCGGAGCGATCTTCAGGAAGGTACGGCCATCGACCTCGAAGGTCGAGACGCCCTCGGTGGTGATCAACCGATACGGGGTGTCGTCGGCACCCGTCGGAAGCAGGTCGGAATAGCGAAATTCAGGAGATGAGGGGGCTGTACTCACAGCCCAGAGCCTATCCCCGAGGCGAATCCCGAGCACCGAAAGCCCCACCGAGCCGATGGTCACGAACACCCCCGGAGCGGGTCGGCATCGCCGTGACAGCGATGCCGACCCGCTCCCACCAAGATCGTGACGAGGGCGATCAGGCGCCCGGGGCGAACTCCTCGAGCATCTCGGTGACCAGCGCCGCGATCGGTGACCGCTCGGATCGAGTCAGCGTGACATGGGCGAAGAGCGGATGTCCCTTGAGCTTCTCGATCACCGCGGCGACGCCGTCGTGCCGGCCGACCCGCAGGTTGTCGCGCTGCGCGACGTCATGGGTGAGCACTACGCGCGACCCGGCACCGAGGCGCGACAGCACCGTCAGCAGCACGTTGCGCTCGAGCGACTGCGCCTCGTCGACGATCACGAACGAGTCGTGCAGCGACCGGCCACGGATGTGGGTCAGCGGCAGCACCTCGAGCATCCCGCGCGAGAGCACCTCGTCGATCACCTCGGTCGATGCGAGCCCGTCGAGGGTGTCGAACACCGCCTGCGCCCACGGGCCCATCTTCTCGTTCTCGGTGCCCGGCAGGTACCCGAGGTCCTGCCCGCCCACCGCGTACAGCGGGCGGAACACCACGACCTTGCGCTGCGTGCGCCGTTCCAGCACGGCCTCGAGGCCGGCGCACAACGCCAACGCCGACTTGCCGGTACCCGCCTTGCCGCCCAGCGACACGATCCCCACCGACTCGTCGAGCAGGAGATCCAGGGCCACCCGCTGCTCCGCGCTGCGCCCGTGCAGACCGAACGCCTCGCGGTCCCCACGGACCAGCTGCAGTCGCTTGTCGGAGGTCACCCGGCCCAGTGCGCTCGATGTCCCGCCCAGCATCCGCACGCCGGTGTGGCAAGGCAGGTCACGGGCGGCCTCGTGGTCGATCACGCCCTCCGAGAACAGCCTGTCGATATCGGAGGACGCCACGTCCAGTTCCTCCATCCCGGTCCACCCCGAGGTGACGACGTCCTGCGCGTGGTACTCGTCGG
>CAJCHX010000364.1 GCA_903970215.1 Acidobacteriaceae bacterium | reverse complement strand
GACCACCTGATCGTCGTATCGCAGCCGCGTCACGCCGACCACCGACAGCGGCGGGACCGGGTCGAAGAACTCGGTGACGGCGTCCTCGGCCACCTGCAGATCGACCTGCAGGTGCTCGGCGACGTAGACGGTGAGTCTGGCCACGTCCGCAAGCCCGCCACCCGCCTCGTCGAGCAACGTCGACAGGTTCGTCAGGCACGCCCGGGTCTGCCCGACCACGTCGCCGGGCTCGAGGGTGCCCCCGTCAGCACCCCGTGGAGCGACGCCGCCGATGAACAGGACCGAGCCCGGACCCACCGTCGCCCGGTAGGCGTGTGTCACGGCGCCAGACAGCGCGTCCGACCCGTCCAGTCGTACTGTGCCCATGATCAGCTCGCGTGCTTCTGCACGACGGCGCCCACGCGCGGAAGCGCGCCGACGACATTTTCCTTGGCCTTGCCGCGGATGCTCTGATACGCCTTGCGCAGCGCCGACTGGCTGGTGGACTCCGCGCGGCGATCGGTCACAGCGAGGAGAGCGTCGCCCACCGTGTCGCCGCGGGCGGCCAGAAATCTGCCGAAGTCACCCGGGCCCTGTGCGGTGAAGTCCGTCCAGAACGGGTCGAGGGCCGTGGCGAAATCGGGCAGGAGCTTGGTCAGCGCGGAGTCGACGACCGAGGGTGAGACCTTTTTTACGGTAGCGTAGGCCGCCTTTATCGCAGCACCAGATAGGCCGCCCTTATCCTTCACCTCGGCATCGACCACGGAGGCGAAGTCCGCCACCACGGCGGGCGAGCGCTCCGGATCGAGCAGCGACGTCGTCAAAGCAGTGGTCACGACTAGGCCTTCCACCTGGGATGTATGAGACGAGGTCCACCCTATCCGGCATCTGCGAACGCGGCCCCGGCCTGGGCGTCACAGCCGACACGCAGGTAACCTTTTGGAAACTCACCCCTCGGATCACCCCATTGGGGTTTGCACTGTGTTCCGAATCACCTATCTTGTCATTGAGGGTCTGCATATGCAGACCGGAGCGACACGATGTGGTGTTGCGCCGATCGGCCTGGCGCCGCACCCACCGTGCGCCGCCGGGTGGCGCCGCACTCGGGACGGGGTGAGGCGATGACGGTACGGCCGATCGACGGAGCGGCGCGGCGCGCGACCGCGGCCTGGACGCCCGCTTACCAGCCCAGCACAGGGACTCCGGCGCGCCACTTCCCGACCCCTGAGCCCACGCTTCCGCTCGGCGATCCGACCGGCGGAGCGGACGCACGCCGCTGGCGCGAGCACGTCGACGGCAAGCTGCGTTTCCCGCGCGTACACATCGACCGCAACGTCGACCTGGTGATGAGCGACGACGTCCTACTCCGCGCGACAGTGGTGCGACCGGCGGACCGCGCGGGTCGGCCGACCGATACGCCGTTCCCTGCCGTGATCAACATGAATCCGTACAACCGCGCAGTGGTCGACGCGATCGACACCGCCACGCACACGCCGATCATCGGCCCTGCCATCTCGCGCGCGTCGGGCCCTCTCACCGGCGGCACCATCGACCTGACGGGCGGCCTGCTGGACGGCTTCGGCATCAACCGGCGGCTGGTCCGAAGCGGGTACGTACAGGTGATCGTCGATGTCCGGGGGACCGGTTCGTCGCACGGCGTCTGGCAGATCCTGGGTTCCCGGGAGCAGCAGGACTCGGTGGAGGTGCTGGGCTGGGCCCGCGAGCAGGCGTGGTGCGACGGAACATTGGGCATGGGCGGCTGGTCGTACTCCGCGATCAACGCACTCCAGGCGGGCGGCCACAATCCCCCCGGCCTCAAGGCGATCTTCGCGATCGAGGGGTGCGAAGACATCGTCCGCGACGTCTACGCCACCGGCGGGCTGCCATCGGCGTTCATCCCGATGTGGCTGGGCGTGGTCAACGCGCTCAAGTGGGCACCCAACCCCAGGACGCTGCTGCGGGACACCCTCAACGGCAACACCATCGGCTGGTTGCTGAGCCGCATCGCCTCGCCCGCAACCGAACTCATGTCGGTCCTCGCGGGTGTGCTGACGGGTCGCGACCCGCGTATCCACGACAACCCCTACTTCGACATCCGCGACCCCTCGATCGAGTCGATCACCGCGCCCACCTTCTTGTTCGGAGGGTGGCACGACCTGTTCGGGCGCAGCACCCCGCGGATCTACCAGCGGCTCAACCTGGGCCCCGGGCAGAAGCAGATGCTGATCACCGACGGCTACCACTTCGACATGGGCGAAGGGTTCGGTGGGCCGCAGTCGCCACCGCGGATCGACGTGCTCGAGCGCGCGTGGTACGACCGCTGGCTCAAAGGCATAGACAACGGCGTCGACGGCTACGGCCCCGTCACCCTGATGCAGCAGGGCGGACAGTGGACGTCGGGCAGTGCGTTCCCGCGGACGGGCGCACATACCGAGCGCCTCTACCTCACGCCGACCTCGTCGGACACGGCGCCGCACACGCGCTTCGACGGCGGGCTCGACACCCGTCCCGGCCGTCGTCGGGCCCGCGTGGACACCCGACCAGACCTGCGCGGCTTCATGTCCCGCGACATGACGCAGGTGACGGCGGGGCTGGCCAAGGCGTTCCCCGCGGCCAAGGACGCCGCAGTTCAGGAGCGCGGCGCGGTCTCGTTCACGTCACCTCAGGTCACCGAGCCCGTCCAACTCAGCGGGGCGCTCAACCTGCGCCTGGCCGCGACGTGCGATGGGCACGAGGCGATCTGGACGGTCACCGTCAACGACGTCGCTCCCGACGGCACCTCGCGCGTACTCACGAACGGCGCATTGATGGCGTCCAACCGCATGCTCGATCCGGCACGCAGCGAGTACGACGAGAACGGTGAGCTGCTGGGCGCGTTCCATCCGCTCACCGAGGCGGCGCAACTGCCCGTGGTGCCGGGCGAGCTGCTCGAGCTCGACATCGACCTGGTCCCGACCGACGCCCTGATCGACGAGGGGCACCGGATCCGCGTCGACGTGTACGCGGGCAGCTACCCCAGGTACCTGGCGACGGCGCCGGACCTGATTCGC
>CAJCHX010000363.1 GCA_903970215.1 Acidobacteriaceae bacterium | reverse complement strand
TCGTCGAGGGCGCCCCGGAGCTCGACGCTCCACCTATCGCAGCGCCCGTAGTTGGCCCGGCTGCCGCAGGGGGGCTCTGTTTCCCCTGGCCGGAGCACCCACCGAGGCAGCCCATGGCGAGGATGGCAGCGGCCGTAGCTGAACCGAGGCGGCGGCGCATCAAATCTGGGTCACTGTGTAGGTGGGCTCGTTGTACTGCACGGCGATGACGTTCCAAACGGCCAGGAACGAGGCCTTGTCCGCTGATGCGGACTGCGACGCGCTCTGGCCGGCCTCGTAGTTGCTGTCCTGGGTGGGATCGGCGTTGCACTGACCGGACCCTCCGACATCGGACATCCACTGCTGGTAGTAGCCGTCGGCGGTCGTGGAGTCATTCAGCGCTTGGGTCAGGTCCGAGACGAGCTCGACGCCGTGGGGGAGCTCGCTGACGTCGAGGTTCGACAGGTCGGTCAGGATCTGTTGGCGGGTGGTGATCGCCTGCTGGAGGACGTTCTCGCCGTCCTGTGCGCTCAGGTTGCACGTTTCGACGCCGTTGATGGCGTTCTGGACCGTGGGCCGCACTGCGGCGCTCTGCTGCAGGTAGGTGGCGATCGCTGCCGCGGCGGGTGCACCGGGGGCCACTGTCGAGGGCGGCGCTGTGGTGGGCGTGGTCGTGTCCGGCGGGAGTGTTGTGTTGGTGCCAGCAGCAGGATCGGTCGCCGGCGTCAGGGTAGTGCTGGTGGCAGCATCTGCGCCCGTCGAACCGCTAGCTGACACGCGAGCGCTGTGTGAGCTTTGGGTGAACACGACTGCCGCCCCGCCGCCCCCAGCCAGCAGGATGGCAGCAACGATCACGGGCACCACCCAGCCGCGCCGCCGACGCTCTGGGGCCGGCGCGCCCCAGGTCGGCGGTGGGCCTGCGGGGGGCGGGTCCGAGTAGGACGGCGGCCCGCTAGAGGTCGGTGCCGTCGAGAGAGAAAGGGTCGGAGCGTCCGGGCCGCCGACGGGGGCTGCCCATGGGCTCACCGGTGTGTCGCTCACGGTCGGGTCCGGGTTGCCGGCGACGGGAACGGCCGTAGTCGGATTTCCGGCCCCGGGCCTGGCCGGGTCCTGGGCAAGGTCCGTTGAGACTGCAGCCATCGGGACACCGCACTGGGGACAGAACCGGTGGTCGGCTGGCGCTGCATGGCCATTTGGGCAGAACCGGCTGGCACCGGACGCGTTAGTCATCAGTAAGGGTCCCCTTCGCCAATGTTCCCGCCCGGTAAGTGTATTCGGTGCGGAGACACGGAGGAAATAGGGCTCTTCACAGATGAGGGTGTGGTCGGGGGCGGCGCCGACCATCGGCGTCTGAGGGTCGGGGTCTTCCGATGCTGGGAGTTCTTACGCAACCGACCCGGAAGACCCCGACAT
Source organism: Acidobacteriaceae bacterium (assembly GCA_903970215.1). Lineage (GTDB taxonomy): Bacteria > Actinomycetota > Actinomycetes > Mycobacteriales > Mycobacteriaceae > Tsukamurella. Next base: position 5,101 of record CAJCHX010000363.1, on the reverse strand, counting down.
GTCGAAGCTACTGGCGCGGCTGCCTTCGCCCCGGCCGATCTCACCTCGTTCTGTCATCTTGACGAGCTCGGGTTGGTCGTGACCGGCCAGCACGTCGCCTGTGACCAGGCCGTGCTCGCCTGTGATGTCGCCGGTGGCGATGGTTGGTGCCGGGGGTGCGGCGGCCGGGCAGTGGTGCGTGACAGCGTTGCCCACCGTCTGGCGCAGGTGCCGTTGGGGTGGCGGCCCACCACCTTGGTCGTGCGGGTGCGCCGCTACGCGTGCAAGGCCTCCGGGCGTACCTGGCGTCAGGACACCAGCCGGGCAGCCGCGGCGAGAGCGGCCCTGTCGAAGGGGGCCCTGGCCTGGGCGCTCGAGGCGCTCGTGGTCGGGCATCTCAGCGTCGCCCGGATCGCCGACGCGCTCGGGGTGGCGTGGAACACTGCGAACGACGCCGTGTTGGCCGAAGGCAAAAGGGTGCTGATCTCCGACCCGGCCCGCTTTGAGGGCGTCCGGGTCATCGGCGTGGATGGGCACGTCTGGCGCCACGCCCGAGAGGGCGACAAGTACGTCACGGTCATCATCGACCTCACCCCCGTCCGCGACCGCTCCGGCCCCGCCCCCCTTTTCTGTCAGCATGGTCGGAGGCAGTTGCTGTAGCTTCCATCCCTCAAGGGCGAGACCGGATCAGGTAGATCGAGATGACCATGCCAACCTTGTTGATGCAGCGCGCCCATGATGAAGCGGTGGGTGATGACGTTCCCCGGCTTCCGGACAGGCCCCGCCGGCGGTCGTTCAGCGCCGAGTACAAGTTGAGGATCGTCGCCGAGTACGACGCGTGTGCCGGTGACGGCGACAAGGGCGCTTTGTTGCGCCGGGAGGGCTTGTACTCGAGTCACATCATCGAGTGGCGCCGGGCCCGCGACAACGCCGCTGCGGCCGGCCTGGACGGCCCTCGACGGGCGAAGACCAACCCGGACAGTGCGGCGTTGGCGAAAGCGACGAAGAAGATCGAGCGTCTCGAGGCCGACCTGAAAAAGCACAAGCTGGCCTTGGACATCGCAGGAAGAACGCGCGCGCTCTTGGAGATGCTTGCCGAGAGCGCGACCGACGAGAAGGCGGCCGGAACCGACCGGGGGCGGCCGCCGACGCAGTGATCGAGGCGTGCTTCGCTGAGCTGGTACCGCTGGTCGGCACCGCGGCGGCGTGTCGGGGTGCGGGCAAGTCCCGGGCGACGCACTACCGGCGGCTGGCCCCGCCCGTCCTCGGGCCGAGCGTGCCCCGCTCGACACCGGGCAACGCCTTGTCCGAGGTGGAACGCGCCGAGCTGGTCGGGGTGTTGCGCTCGCCGCGCTTCGCTGACTTGGCCCCAGCCCAGATCTGGGCGATGCTCCTCGACGAGGGCACCTATCTGGCGTCGGTGTCGACCATGTACCGGGTCCTACGATCGTCCGGCGAGGTACGCGAGCGTCGCGCCCAGCCCACACACCCAGCCCGGGCCCGACCGGAGCTGATGGCGGACCGGCCGAACATGTGCTGGACATGGGACATCACGAAACTTCGCGGTCCCGAGCGGGGCGTGTGGTTCGACTGTTACGTGATCATCGACATCTTCTCCCGCTACGTCGTCGGCTGGATGGTCGCCGCCACCGAGACCGCCGAACTCGCCGCCAAGTTCATCGCCGCCGCCGTCACCGCCCAAGGCGTCACGCCCGCGACCTTGACGATCCACGCCGATCGGGGCACGTCGATGACCTCCAAAGGTGTCGCCGAGCTCCTCGCCGACCTCGGCGTCGGACGCACCCACTCCCGCCCCCACGTCAGCAACGACAACCCCTACTCCGAAGCGGTCAACAAGACCCTCAAGTACTGCCCGGCGTTCCCCGAACGGTTCGGTTCCATCCAAGACGCCCGCAGCTTCTGCGAGACGTTCTTCGGCTACTACAACCACGAACACCGCCAGTCCGGCATCGGCCTGCACACCCCCGCCTCGCTCCACTACGGCACCGCCACCGCCATCCGCGCCCAACGCGCCGCCACCCTCGACGCCGCCTACACCGCCAACCCCCACCGATTCAACGGCCGCCGGCCCACCCCACCCAAACTGCCCACCGTCGCCTGGATCAACAACCCCACCATCCACACCGATCAACAGAACAAATCCTGAACTCTTGTCTCAAAGGCCTTGACAGGTTCCGCCGCCCCAAAAGAAATGGCTCTCCTGACCCATCCGTGGGTGGTTGAGGGCGGCTGGCGACGGGCACGCCGCCCCCTGCCTAGCTTTTGGGCTGTCTAGGTCCATGAGCGAGGAGAGGGAGCGGCGTGCTGGGCAAGAAGGTATGGCGACGGCTGCTGGGTGTCGATACAGACACCGTCATGGAGCGGGTCGAGTTCGACGAGGATGCTGACGCGGTGGTTGCGTCGGTCCGGCCCCGCAGAGGCCGATTGAGCTGTGGGCGCTGCGGGCGACCGTCGGCCCGCCACGACCGGGGTGAGGGCCGGCGGCGGTGGCGGACCCTCGATCTCGGCGAGCTGCGCTGTTATCTCGAGGCGGACGCCCCGCAGGTGGTCTGTGACATCCACGGGGTGGTCGTCGCCAAGGTGCCGTGGGCTCGTCACGGCGCCGGGCACACCCGAGGCTTCGATGATCTGGTGGCGTGGCTGGCGGTCCACTCGTCCAAGACGACGGTGTGCGAGCTGACCCGGATCGCTTGGGCGAGCGTCGGAGCGATCATCGCCCGTGTCGTCGCGGATGCCCGGGCGGAGCGTGACCCTTTCGGTGGGCTGACCCGGATCGGGATCGGCGAGATCTCCTACAAAGCGCGGGCAGCGCTACCTCACCGTGGTGGTTGACCATGTGACGGGTCGGCTGATCTGGGCGGCGGTCGGACGTGACAAGGCGACCCTCGCCAAGTTCTTCGACGTGCTGGGCCCTGAACGCTCCGCCCGGATCAAGGTCGTGACCGCGGACGCGGCGGGCTGGATCGGCGATGTCGTCGTCGAACGCTGCGGCCAAGCGGTGCTGTGCATCGACGGCTTCCACGTGATCCAGTGGGCGACCGACGCCCTCGACCAGGTCCGACGCGAGACCTGGAACGCCACCCGGCGGTCGGGGATGCGCGCGCATGCCAGGGACCTCAAGGGCGCCCGGTACGCGTTGTGGAAGAACCCCGAAGACCTCACCGAGCGTCAGGCGGCGAAGCTTGCCTGGGTCGCCACGGCGAATAAGGGCCTCTACCGGGCCTACTCGCTCGAAGTGCAGCTTCGTGCGGTCATCGCCGCCAAGCACGCCGGCGCCATCGCCATGCTCGTCAAGTGGTGCGCGTGGGCCGCACGCTCCCGGCTGGCAGCGTTCATCGACCTCGCCCGCCGCATCCGGCGCAACATGGCCGGGATCTTCGCCGGGCTGTGCAACAACATCTCCAACGCGATCGTCGAGTCGACCAACACCAAGCTGCGCGTGTTGACCCGCCTGGCGTTCGGGTTCCGTCAACCCGAGCACCTCATCGCCCTCGCCCTCCTCGACCGGCGCGGCTACACGCCCCCGCTGCCAGGCCGAATCCTGGCATGAACCACCCACGGATCAGTGAGGAGAGCCAAAAAACACCGCTGTCTTCAAGATCTCGTTGGCCCGGCGCAACTCGGAGTTCTCTTTCTTCAACCGGGCGATCTCCGCGTTCTCGTCTTTGGTGGTCTCCTCCCGGATCCCGGACTCGATCTCGGCGCGTTCCACCCGCCCCGCAGCGTCTCGGGCTTCACGTCCACCAGCTCACCGACCCGCCGCCGGCTTGCCAGCGCCGATTCGGCCGGGTTCTCCCGGCGACGGTCCCGATACAGCCGGACCGCCCGCTGCTGGGTCTCACGGTCATACCCACGTTTAGCACCACTCATGGCCCCCAGTCTCCCTTGTGAGCTCGAAGCCTCCAAGGAACCCAGGACGGCTCAGCACGTCGCCAGGAAGGTCACGCTAGCGACTCGGCCGCAGCTGTTTTGCGTACAGGAGGAACCGAGGGTCCGCTTCTCCGGCATCGCCCTCCCCCAACCCAGTCGAGCTAGAGACCGGTCGGCGTGTAGCAGCTGAAGGTGCCGTTGAGGTAAACGTTCGCGTTAATGCCCGTGTCGCTGGTGCTGATGTCCTGTATCCACGGACCGCCATCGAGCGTGACCGTCAGGGTGCCAATCGTGTTTGGAGCTGTAGACGCTTGCGTGGCCTGAGATTTCGTCTGGACGATCTTTTCGTAAGTCACAAAGGACGCTGCTCCATCGAAATCCCCGCTGCCGGCAAACGTTAGAGTCGCTGACCTGCAGCTAGTGTTCTGGGCCAAGTTAGCGGCCTCGCCCCACTGCGGGTAGGTGTCGCTCGTGTTCCAGTATTCAGCGTAGGTATAATCCGTGCTTCCGATCTGTACGTTACCAGAATCGTTGCATTGAATGGCCTCGTTACAGAAATCGGTAAGAGTAACTGTGCCGTAAGAGTAAAGAACTTCGTCCGACGAAGAGGTAACGGTAGCCTTTTTTGTGGATGCCAAAACCCGGAACTCATATTTGCCTATATCTGGCGCTTTGACGACCGAAGTTCCCGCAGTGCTCCCCAGCACCCGGTAGCGCGTCCAGACGTGTTTCGATCCAACTTGCCATTGAAGGTAGAGCGTCGTACCCCTCGGTAGATCCTTCGTGCTCACGTCGACCGTCATGGTTTTGCTTGCAGTGACCTTATTGGTGGCGAACTTGAGGCTGACGCTCGGCTTTGTTGAAGCCTGGGCCGATGCGCTCGTGCAGGCTAAAGCGCCGAGTGCTAGTCCCAGCGATGCCGCCGCCGTCAGGATCCGACCAGCCCGCATGGTTTTATCTCCCAGGTTCGATATTTGCGCGCAGCGTAGCAACCGGTGCTAGGCGACGCAAGAAGAATGCTTCAGGTTTTGGATACAGACAACTCAGCGTGGGGTAGCGATCGCCGAGAGCGCTCACAAAGCTCTTGTTACGGACAAACAGTTCAATCGTCGATAGTGCTCGGTCAGAAGAACGCAAAGAAGACAGGCGCAGTCAAGCGACGGTTGCAACCATGTCAGCGTAGACCTCGGCGGGGGTGCAGTATCCGTGGACTTTGCGGGGGCGTCCGTTG
>CAJCHX010000362.1 GCA_903970215.1 Acidobacteriaceae bacterium | reverse complement strand
CAGCTGACGATCGTTACCGGGGGCAGCCCCTCTTCATCCGTGGACGGGTCTGCTCAGGGCGGATCCTTCTCGCGTCGTCTGTCCGCTTCCGCATCGTCGCGCCAGAGCAGAAGCGACCGCACGCGTCGATCGAGCCGCCGCGGCGAGTACTCGCGTTCGTCGCCGAGCGCGCTTGTCAGCTCTCAGAGTTGGACGTGGAAGTGGACCGAGGGCCGAACCCGGAGACGCTCCCGCATTGGTACCATTCTGGTATGAGCAAGCAGATCGCAGTCCGCCTCACCGACGACCTAGTCGCATTCGTCGACGACGTCGTCCAGAGCGGGCAGGAGCGCAGCCGCGCCGCGGTCGTGACCCGAGCACTAGAGCGCGAACGCAGACGCATGACAGCTGCGCGTGACGTGGAGATCCTCAACCAGACCGGACCAGATCTCGAACTCGAAGGTCTCGCCGCGCACGCCGCCGGGCTCACTCTCGACCGCTGATGCGCTCGATCCATCTCGCGCGACTGGACAAGTCGCGGCCGGTGTTGGTCCTCACCCGGGAATTAGTTCGCCCCCACCTCAATACCGTCACCGTCGCGCCAATCACCACCACGATTCGTGGGCTATCGACAGAGGTGCCCTGCGGACCTGACAACGGCCTCGAGAACGAGTGCGTGGTCGCCTGCGACCACATCACCACCATCCCAGTCGCAAGCCTCGAGCGACAGATCGGCCGACTACACGATGACCAGGAGATCGCACTGACCGGCGCGATCCACGCCGCGTTTGACCTCGACACCCTCGCGCTCTGAGGCCCGCTCCCGAAGCACCAACCGGCCCCTGGACGCATGCACCCCCGATGCCGCCGACCACGCTCCCATCCCCTACCTGCATCCGCTGCTCCTATGTCAACGGCAAGTTGCAAAGAATGCCCTGACGAGGGGTCTGGTCAGGCCGCGCTGCGCGCCGCGACCTCGACCGTGATCTCACGATCGGGCGATGCCAGAGCGGACTGCGCTGCGGCCTCGATGGCTTCGCGATCGAGGCCGTGGCGAGCGGTTACCGCTGCGAAGGTCGGAGGGATTCTGGTCAATGAGAACCCACCGGCGGGCAGCAATCCCACCCCCGCCCTGCGGCACGTGGTCGCCGCTGCTGGGCGGCGGCAATCTGCGTACCGAATGCGGCGGGGACACCGTGGCGGTCTATCCGCTGCCCCAAGGCCCGTGGCGCGGGTGACGCTGAGCTCGCTGTGTGAGAACTTCGCCTCTCAGATGGGCGCCTGCGTGGTGACCGGGGTCGGGCGCTTCGGGATGTCGCTCGCAGGCAGCTGTCACCACTGCGCCGGCGAGCAGTTCACGAGAATCAGCAGACCAGCGAGCTTGCTGGCGACCCAGCCGCGCCTGACGCTGCGCCCGACGTCAACGATCCCGGGCTTTCGCGTACTCTCTGCGCGCCGCTGACCAAGCCGCCGGTTCTCGCGTCACGTTTGACGGCCCCTAAAACGACGCGTCCCGGCAGTTCCAGCCCAATTAACCCGCGTCTGGCGCGTTTCCGGGGAGATCGAAAGCGCCGATTTGCAGATGATTCAGGGAGTGGCGAGACCGGGACTCGAACCCGGGACACCACGATTTTCAGTCGTGCGGCAGAAGCCGTTGAAAGCTGCGCGTTTGCAGGGGAGAATGAGGTGCGCGCGCAGCTATCGCAGCAGCGTCGCGACACAGCTCTTTGCGGCCTTTGATGGACCATTTGGGCCAGCAAATCTGGCTTTTGGCCCAATAACGCGAGATTCGATCGCGGAGCGGCAAGAGAACGCCTCGGTCTCAAAAATCGTACGCCGAACATGCCGGGAACTCTACGAGCAGGGATGGACGGTGTGCATCTTGGCTGTCGTTTTCCGCGTTGAAACGAGAGGCGCGGATCGGCAGCTAATTGATAGTCGAAGTCAGGCCAGCCAGGACCCATGCGCCGTTGAAGGAACGCTTCGGAACTATTTGCAAAGGAATCGCCAACGGCTACTCGCAAGACGTGCAACGCGGACCACCATCGGCGCGCCGGCGGGATGGCCCCGTGTCAGATCGCCGTTTTCGCCCGTGTTCTCAGACAGCCAGCAGGCCGCCTCAGCAGAACGGGCGTCATCGATCGCCCGAGGTCGTGTAGGCTCACCGTTGAGCAACGCTGTTGCACAACGTTTTCCTAACAGATTGGGAGAGAGCTGGTGGCGCACGAGATCTCCACAGAGTTGTGGTCGTGGTCGGCAAGCGATCTGGCGGCGGCGATCCGCGAAGGTCGGGTTTCATCGGTCGAGGTGACCCAAGCGCTTCTGGAGCGCATCGATCAGGTCAACCCCGCACTCAATGCGCTCGTCGACCTTCAGCCGCAGCGTGCGCTGAACGCCGCCGCGGCAGCGGACCGTGCGCGCACGGCAGACGAGGACCTTGGTCCGCTGCACGGAGTCCCGATCTCGATCAAGGACAACGTCGATGAGCGCGGCCTGCATAACAGCGGTGGAGTCGTCGACGAGCGGCGGCAGCCGGCGGCCGAGGATGCCCCGGTCGTGCGCAACCTGCTTGACGCTGGCGCGGTCTCTCTCGCTCGCAGCAACGTGCCGGCCTTCTCCCTGCGCTGGTTCTCTGAAAACGACGTCTACGGCCGAACCCTGAATCCGTGGAGCCCGGCGCACACACCGGGGGGATCGAGCGGTGGCGCGGCTACCGCCGTGGCAACTGGGATGGTCCCGCTCGCGCACGGAAACGACATCGGCGGCTCGGTTCGCTATCCCGCGCACGTCTGTGGTGTCATGGGGCTTCGGCCCACTGTGGGACGCATCCCATCCTGGGTCCCGACGAACGCGGCGCCGGGCATTCCGCCATCGCCGCTCCTGATGTCCGTCGAGGGAGTCCTCGCGCGCACGACCGATGATCTCGCGCTTGGGCTTCGGGCCATGAGCCGACCGGACCTGCGCGACCCGGCGTGTGTCCCGGTTCCGTTCCAACGGGCGGATCCGCTTCCTGCCGGTACCGCACTCGGGATCGTTCGAGGCGGCGAAGGAGCTCCGGTCAGCGGCGAACATCACCGCGCGCTCGATCGAGCCGAGGGCGCCTTGCGTGCGGCGGGATTCATCGTCGAGGAGGTCGACGTCCCGCAGCTGGCCGAAGCACACCGGCTGTGGTTGCTGCTGCTCTACGAGGATCTGAGGGGGTTGCTCCCGGTGATCCGCGAGACCGGCGGTGAGGCGATCAACCACTCAATCGATCACGGCTACGCCGTCCTGAGCGAGATGTGGGGCACGCCCGATCTGTCGACATACCTCTTCGGCCACATCCGCCGGAGCGCCCTGATCGCCGAGATGCAGCAGCTGCTCAGCCGCTACCCGGTGCTGGTCATGCCCGGCTCGGGCGTCGAGACCCCGCAGCACGGCGCTGACCTCGAGGCCACGAGCGCGGCTGCGCTCATGGCCGGCCAATGGCCTAACTCGGCGCCCGCGCTCCTCGGCCTGCCCGGACTGACGACCCCCACCGGCCTGGACGCTGGCCTGCCCACGGGCGTTCAGCTGCTCGGCGGGCGTTTTGCGGAGAGCTCGCTGTTCGACGTCGCCGAGGCGCTC
>CAJCHX010000361.1 GCA_903970215.1 Acidobacteriaceae bacterium | reverse complement strand
ATGAACAGGGCGGCCAACCCGTACATCAGCACGGTCGGGGCCAACGCCTGCAGGAGATGCGCGGCGACTCTCGGATCGACCCGGCCGTCGCCGAGGTACAGGCGGGCGATCGGTCCCGCAGCCGCGATCAGGACCGCTGTCGCAACCAGCAACATGGCCGCAGACAGCGTGAACACGGTGTCGACGAATCGCCGACCGCCGTCGGAATCCTCGCGTTCCGCACGCACCAGCAGCGGAATGATCACCGCCGACAGCACCGACGCCAACAGCGCCTCTGCGACCATGTTCGGCACCTGATACGCGGTCTGGAATGCCGACGCCACCCCGGCCCCGAGTAGCGACGTCACCAACACCATCCGCACGAAGCCGGTAGTCCTACTGATCAGCGTCCCCGCAGCCACGCCCCCGAGATCCGAGAATCGGGACAGCGCAACACCACGACGCCGCGTTCGCCCCTCGTCCACAGCTCCCCGTACCTTCCCGCGGCGATCACGACACCTCGACGCACAGTCGGTGTTCGTTCGGGCATGAGCCCCGAGTTCCTATCTTAGGAAATTAGGTTGAAAAGCGCATAAGTGGGTATATTTCAGCCCGATGCCGGGATCCACCCCTCCCGGCCAGAGCGACGATGCGCGGCATGAACAGGAGGCACGACGAGGTGAATTGGACAACCGTCAGACGAGTCGGAATCGGTGTTGTAGCGCTGGCCGCCGTTGCGACGGCCGGCGCCGGCCAAGGGGTCGCCGGCGCTGATCCCGCAGGTCTCGAGGTCGGCCCGCACGCCGCCAGCGGCAGGAACGGCTGCGCCTTCATCTCCGTGACCGGCGGTCCCGTCTCCGGGTGGAACGCACGAGCGGAGAAAGGATGCGGACATCCATCCGACCCGCAGCCGGTCGCTCATGTCCAACTCACGGGACCCGGTCGGGTGAACGTGAACGGTCCAGACGATAAGTCGTACGGCACCTATGTGGTCGGTCGAGGTTACGGAGCCGGTCAAGTCTGCTCGTCCGTCTGGCAGAAGACGAGGTCGGGACACACGTTGATCGGCCGCGCCTGTCAGAAGGTGTACTGACCGCGACGGCCATTGGCGACCGAATCCACGTCCAGCGTCAGGCCGTGAGCGGATCGTGCACGATCCGGCCGGGCTTGGCGCCGACCGTCTCGGCTGTCGCGACGGCCGCCCGGATCATGTCGGGCGGGCCCGCGATCAGCACCTGCTGACCGCGCAGATCGAGTCCGGACAGCGCGTCCACGACGGTCCCCTGCCGCACCGTGAGGATGCGGTGGGACGGCGCCGGACGGTCCATCCACCAGGGGTCCTCACGCTCCTCGGTCACCTGGGTCACCCGAAGCCACGGGTTGGTCGCGGCGAGTGCCGTGAGCGCGTCCGAGTCGTAGAGTGCGCCCGGCGACTTCGCTCCCGCCACCAGGTGCACCCGCGGGTTGTCGGACGAGATCGACATCTGCATGAGCAGCGACTTCATCGGGGCCAGCCCGGTCCCGCCCGCCACCATCGTCACCGGGCGGTTCCCGTCCACCCGCATCTGGCCATGGATCTGGCCGAACTGCCACACGTCGCCGGGCGCGGTCTCCTGTGCGATGGTCCGCGACACCCACCCGCCGGGTACGGCCCGGATATGGAACTCGAGATGCCCGGCCGTGTTCGGCGGCATAGCGATGGAGAACGGTCGCCACGAACCGGGAAGTTGCGGGATCTGCGTCTCGACGTACTGGCCGGCGCGGAACAACATGGACCGTCCTGCGACCAGCCGGACGATCGTCAGGTCGCGCTGTGGTCGGAGAACCTCGATGACCCGCGCTGTGCGCAGTGCCGGTGTGGGGTCCGACTGCGCCGCCCCGCGCATGATGCCGGTCACCAGATGGGTGGTGTGCTCGACCAGTGCGAGGTCGGCGGCATCGAGGTTGTCGGGACCGCAGGTACGGACGATCTCCCCGTACATCGCCCCCTGCAGTGCCTCGTAATGCCAGTCGACGAGGCCGAACTTGCGATAGTCCCGGCCGAGCTGCCCGAGCAGCTCGATCACCTCGCCATGGTCGTCGCTGGCCGGAATGGCGCGCATCGCGTGATCGAGGATCATGAACAGTTCCTTGCGATGCGGCTGCATGTTCGCGGGGAACGCGTCTCGCAGGTCGGGGAACTGCACGAACAGGCGCGCGAAGACCCGCTTGGTGAACTCGTCCGACTGGGCTCCGAGCAGGTCGGCGACCTCCAGTAGCCCGTGCCGTGAGTGGCTACCCACCTCGTTAAGCTCCCGCCCGTCGACCGTCTGCTTGGGTACCGGCACATCGTAGTCGCGCCACGCCCGCCGCCGCCCGATGGCGGCTGCTGAAGAATTTCACATTGAGCGGAACAGACTCAATGCTGTGTGCGTTGTACGGCGAGACGGTGCATACTTGAGTCTAAAGCGCTCAGGTGTGCGACCACGGACGGTAACCACCGATAACCAAGACTCCACGGAGGGCATATATGGATTCGTTCACCCCCACCACCAAGACGCAGGCGGCCCTCACCGCCGCGCTGCAGGCGGCCTCGTCGGCGGGCAACCCCGACATCTCGCCTGCGCACCTGCTGGTCGCGCTGTTGGATCAGACCGACGGAATCGCCGCCCCGCTGCTCAAAGCAGTCGGGGTCGATCCGGTCGGGGTCCGTAACCGGGCCCAGGACCTCGTCGACCGCAAGCCCAAGGCATCCGGTGCGACCACCACACCACAGCTCTCGCGCGAGGCGATCGCGTCGATCAGCGCCGCGCAGAAGCTCGCGACCGAGATGGGCGACCAGTTCGTCTCCACCGAGCACGTCCTGTACGGGCTGGCTGAAGACGGCGGCGAGGCGGCCAAGCTGCTCGTCGACGCGGGTGCGTCGCCGGCGGCGATCCGCGACGCGTTCACCGCGGTGCGCGGCAGCGCGAAGGTCAACTCGGCCGATCCCGAGTCGCAGTACCAGGCGCTCGAGAAGTACTCGACCGACCTCACTGCGCGGGCGCGCGAGGGCAAGCTCGACCCGGTGATCGGGCGTGACAACGAGATCCGCCGCGTCGTCCAGGTGCTGTCTCGGCGCACCAAGAACAACCCCGTGCTGATCGGCGAGCCAGGCGTGGGCAAGACCGCCATCGTCGAGGGCTTGGCGCAGCGCGTCATCGACGGCGATGTGCCGGAGTCCCTGCGCGGCAAGACCGTCATCTCGCTCGATCTGGGCTCGATGGTGGCCGGTGCCAAGTACCGAGGCGAGTTCGAGGAGCGGCTCAAGGCCGTTCTCGACGAGATCAAGAACTCGGCCGGCCAGATCATCACCTTCATCGACGAGTTGCACACCATCGTCGGCGCGGGCGCGACCGGCGACTCGGCGATGGATGCGGGCAACATGATCAAGCCGCTGCTGGCCCGCGGCGAGCTGCGCCTCGTCGGCGCCACCACGCTCGATGAGTACCGCAAGTACATCGAGAAGGACGCCGCGCTCGAGCGCCGGTTCCAGCAGGTGCTGGTCGGCGAGCCGAGTGTGGAGGACACCGTCGGCATTCTGCGCGGGCTCAAAGAGCGGTACGAGGTGCATCACGGTGTCCGGATCACCGACTCCGCGCTGGTGGCGGCCGCGTCGCTGTCCGACCGCTACATCACCTCCCGGTTCCTGCCCGACAAGGCGATCGACCTGGTCGACGAGGCCGCGTCACGGCTGCGAATGGAGATCGACTCCCGGCCGGAGGAGATTGACGCGGCCGAGCGCATCGTCCGGCGCCTCGAGATCGAGGAGATGGCCCTGTCGAAGGAGTCCGACGCGGCGTCGAAGGAACGGCTCGAGAAGCTGCGCAGCGAGCTCGCCGACCAGAAGGAGAAGCTGGCGCAGCTGAACTCGCGGTGGCAGAACGAGAAGACGGCCATCGATTCGGTGCGGGCGCTCAAGGAGCAGCTCGAGACGCTCAAGGGCGCATCCGAGCGTGCCGAGCGCGACGGCGACCTGGGCCGCGCCGCCGAACTGCGATACGGACAGATCCCCGTACTGGAGAAGGAACTCGACGCCGCGGTAGCCAAGTCGGGCGCCGCGTCCGACGGTGACGTGATGCTCAAGGAGGAGGTGGGCCCCGACGACGTCGCCGATGTGGTGTCGGCGTGGACCGGCATCCCCGCGGGCCGCATGCTCGAGGGGGAGACCGCGAAGCTGCTCCGGATGGAATCGCACATCAAGAACCGTGTGATCGCGCAGGAGGCGGCCATCGAGGCGGTCTCGGACGCGGTGCGGCGCACCCGTGCCGGGATCGCGGATCCGAACCGACCGACCGGCTCGTTCATGTTCCTGGGCCCCACCGGCGTAGGCAAGACGGAGCTGGCGAAGGCTCTCGCGGAGTTCCTGTTCGACGACGAGCGCGCGATGGTCCGCATCGACATGTCCGAGTACGGCGAGAAGCACTCCGTTGCTCGCCTGGTCGGTGCGCCTCCCGGGTACGTCGGTTACGACCAGGGCGGTCAGCTGACCGAAGCGGTTCGTCGTCGGCCCTACACGGTGGTGCTGTTCGACGAGGTCGAGAAGGCCCATCCGGACGTGTTCGATGTGCTGCTGCAGGTGCTCGACGAGGGCCGTCTGACGGACGGCCAGGGACGCACAGTGGACTTCCGCAACACCATCCTGATCCTCACGTCCAACCTGGGCGCGGGTGGCGCGCCGGATCAGGTGATGGCTGCGGTGCGCGCGAAGTTCAAGCCGGAATTCATCAACCGCCTCGACGACGTGCTGATCTTCGAATCGCTCGGCAAGGAGCACCTCGAGTCGATCGTCGACATCCAGCTCGGACAGCTGCGGAAGCGGCTGGCGCAGCGCCGCCTGGACCTGCAGGTCTCCGACGGTGCGCGGTCGTGGCTCGCGGAGCGCGGTTTCGACCCGATCTACGGAGCGCGGCCGCTACGCCGCCTGGTGCAGCAGGCCATCGGTGACCAGCTCGCGAAGTCGCTGCTGGCCGGGGATGTGCGCGACGGCGACGTCGTCCCGGTGAACGTCTCGCCCGACGGTGACCGGCTGGTCATCGGCTAGCAACTGGTCATCGGCTAGCAACTGGTCGTCGGTCAGCGGCTGGTGATCGATCAGCGATGACGACGGCCGGGAGACGATCGAACGTCGGGACCCTGCGGGGTCCCGGCGTTCGCCGTTGGTCTGCCGTTCGAGACCGGGTCGTGGATCGGTGGCTACACCGGGATCCACACGGGGCCGAGCCAGAAGCCCCAACCGCCGCCGTTCCAGATGGGCTGGTGCCAGCCGCCGCCCCAGTAGACCGGCGCGTGGTAGCCGCCACCCCAACCGCCGCCATGGCCCCAGCCACCGGGGCCCCAGCCACCGTGGCCCCAGCCACCGGGGTGCCAATACGAGGCCGCAGGCGTGGCGGGGGCGGCGTTGGCGGTGCCGGCGCCGACACCCAGAGCGGCCGCTGCGAGGCCGAGGCCGATGACCCCTCCTGCTGCGATCTTCCGTGCATTCATCGTTGTCGTCCTTTCGTCCGCCGGATTTCCGGCAGCTGTCACTCTGACGTCACTCTGGCGGGACCGACTCCGAGGGACGTGAGAGGAACCTGTCAACTTGATGGGCGAGATGGACGTGGATTGACCGGCGCGGACTCACATCACAAATTTCGACTTTCAACTCGGGCTATCCGTCTGATAAAGGGCGTTTCACAGACCCCTCTCAGACACGCGACCTAGGTTCGTGCGGGATCGCCCCTGCATAGATCGACAATGGGGTGACCGTGACGGCACCGGTGCGGGCCCGTGAAGGGTCCAGGAGTAGGAGAGGTAGGTCTGCGATGTCTCGCGCGCTCGACCGAACCTTCTCGCCTACCGAACCGCCCTCGTCGCTGCCGCCGCACCGCCCATGGCTGGGCGCGGTGCTGTGCCTGCTGGGTGTG
>CAJCHX010000360.1 GCA_903970215.1 Acidobacteriaceae bacterium | reverse complement strand
GTGTACCGGCGAGTATGGAAGTTCCGCAATCGCTCCGCGGTCATGGCGGTGACCGTCTCGACCGAACCGATCACGGGCCGGCCGAGGGGATTGTCGCCGAACAACGCTGTCGAGGCGGCCTCACCGGCCAGGTCCTCGGGGTCGTCATCGCGCATCGCGATCTCTTCGAGAACCACCTCGCGCTCGATCTCGACGTCCGCCGGCATGCATGTGCCCCGAAGCACCACATCACTGACCACGTCGACGGCGAGCTCGAGGTCCGAGTCGAGCACGTGCGCGTAGTAGCAGGTCAGTTCCTTGGACGTGAACGCGTTGAGTTCACCACCCACGGCGTCGATCTCGGTGGCGATGGACGTAGCGGTGCGGGTGGGCGTGGCCTTGAACAGCAGGTGTTCGAGGAAGTGCGCCGCGCCCGCGGCGGTCGGGTGCTCGTCCCGGGAACCGATCCCGACCCATAGCCCGACCGCCGCCGAGCGTGAGCCCGGGACCGTCTCCGTCACCACGCGCAGGCCGCCCGGCAACACGGTTCGGCGCACCGACGGGCGCACCGGTGCCGACATCGCCTCTCGCGCCGCGCGGCCCGGCGCCACTGTGCGAGCGGCGCCGGCGTGGTTGGTCGTCAGATCTACTCCCCGGCGTCCGAAGCCGGCGCTGCAGCGGCCGCTACAGCCTCTTCCTCGACCACGGGGATCAGGCTGATCTTGCCGCGATCGTCGATGTCGGCGATCTCGACCTGCAGCTTGGAGCCGACGTTGACCACGTCCTCGACCTTGGCGATCCGCTTGCCGTTACCGAGCTTGCTGATGTGAACGAGGCCGTCCCGCCCGGGAACCAGCGACACGAACGCGCCGAAGGCCGTGGTCTTGACCACGGTTCCGAGGAACCGCTCGCCCACCTTGGGCAGCTGCGGATTCGCGATCGCGTTGATCCGGTCGATGGCGGCCTGCGCAGACACGCCGTCGGCCGCACCCACGAACACGGTGCCGTCGTCCTCGATGGAGATGCTGGCGCCGGTCTCCTCGGTGATCGCGTTGATGGTCTTGCCCTTGGGGCCGATGACCTCGCCGATCTTGTCCACGGGCACCTTGATGGTGGTGATCCGCGGCGCGAACGGGCTCATCTCGTCGGGGTCGGAGATGGCCTCGGCCATGACCTCGAGGATCGTCGTACGTGCGTCCTTGGCCTGCGCCAGAGCACCGGCAAGCACCTGTGACGGGATGCCGTCGAGCTTGGTGTCCAGCTGCAGTGCGGTGACGAAGTCGCTGGTGCCCGCGACCTTGAAGTCCATGTCACCGAAGGCGTCCTCTGCGCCGAGGATGTCGGTGAGCGCCACGTAGCGCTTCTCCTCCTTGCCGTCCGCACCCACGACGGTGTCGGACACGAGGCCCATCGCGATACCGGCGACCGGCGCCTTGAGCGGCACACCGGCGTTGAGCAGCGACATCGTCGACGCGCAGACCGACCCCATCGACGTCGAGCCGTTGGAGCTCAGTGCCTCCGAGACCTGACGGATCGCGTAGGGGAACTCCTCCACCGAAGGCAGAACGGGAACCAGCGCGCGCTCGGCGAGCGCTCCGTGGCCGATCTCGCGGCGCTTCGGCGAGCCGACGCGCCCGGTCTCACCGGTCGAATACGGCGGGAAGTTGTAGTGGTGCATGTAGCGCTTGGTCTTCTCCGGGCCGAGCGAGTCGATCTGCTGCGCCAGCTTGACCATGTCGAGTGTGGTGACGCCCAGGATCTGGGTCTCGCCACGCTCGAACAGCGCGCTGCCGTGCGCTCGCGGGATCAGGCCGATCTCGGCACTCAGCGAACGGATGTCGGTGATACCGCGCCCGTCGATGCGGAAGTGATCGGTGAGGATGCGCTTGCGCACCAGCTTCTTGGTCAGCGAGCGGAACGCAGAACCGATCTCACCCTCGCGACCCTCGAAGCTCGGGGCCACAGCCTCGAGCACCTCACGCTTGAGCGCGTCGGTGGCCTCGTCGCGCTCCTGCTTGCCCGCGATGGCGAGCACGGCGTTGAGCTTGTCGGCCGCGGCCGCCTCGACGGCTGCGAACACGTCGCTCGAGTAGGGCGGGAACAGCGGGAACTCGCCGGTCGGCTTGGCGGCACGCGCCGCGAGCTCGCGCTGCGCCTCGCACAGCACAGCGATGAAGGGCTTGGCGGCCTCGAGCCCCTCGGCCACGACTGCCTCGGTCGGTGCCTGAGCACCTCCGGCGATCAACTCGACCACGTTGTCCGTGGCCTCCGCCTCGACCATCATGATCGCGACGTCGGCGTCCGTGCCGGAACCCGACACGATCCGGCCGGCCACGACCATGTCGAAGACGGCGCCCTCGAGCTGCTCGACAGTCGGGAAGGCGACCCACTGGCCGTCGATGAGGGCCACGCGCACGCCGCCCACGGGGCCGGAGAAGGGCAGGCCCGCGATCTGCGTCGACGCCGACGCGGCGTTGATCGCTACCACGTCGTAGAGGTCCTGCGGGTCCAGGGACAGCACGGTGACGACGACCTGGATCTCATTGCGCAGACCGTCGACGAAGGAGGGACGCAGGGGCCGGTCGATCAGGCGACAGGTGAGGATCGCATCGGTGGACGGACGGCCCTCGCGGCGGAAGAAGGAGCCGGGGATGCGGCCCGCGGCGTACATCCGCTCCTCGACGTCGACGGTGAGCGGGAAGAAGTCGAAGTGGTCCTTCGGCTGCTTGCTGTGGGCGGTGGTCGACAACAGCATGGTGTCGTCGTCCAGGTATGCGGCCACCGAGCCCGCGGCCTGCAACGCGAAGCGGCCGGTCTCGAAACGGATGGTGCGCTTGCCGAACGTGCCGTTGTCGATGACGGCCACGGATTCGGCGATGGAGTCGTCGAGGTCAGCCTCGACGAACTGGTTCTCACTCATGGAGGAAAGAATCGACCTTTCGGTTCTTCGGACTGTCCGCGCCCGGCCGGCGCACTGTGCGCTCGGCCTCGTCGCGCGACGCGGCGGCGGATACACCTTCGAGGGCACGGCCATCGATCGAAGCCGCCGGAACCGGCTCTGGAGATACCCAGCGCTCCGGCGACCACTACCGAGGACCACCCACAGGGCGTTACCGCATCATCGGCAGCTTCACAGCAAACACCGACGTCGGACAAACCTGTTGCAAGGCTATCATCGGGGCCCTATCGACAGGAGGAAGCCATGTCGCTGGCCGTCGCGCGCCACCGCTCCGCCGCGCGTTCCGTGGCCCCGCCCCCCGGCCCCGGCAGCCGGCGGACAAAGTTCTCCGAGGTCACCGCGGTGTGGCTGGCGCGGACGGTGTTGATCGCCGCGATCGTGTCCCTGCTCGCCGCGATCTTCCGCCGTGCGCGGGTCCTGCCGGTGATCAACGACGTCATCAACACCCTGGGCGTCCCGACCGCGCCGAGCGTCTTCGTGGTGTGTCTGCTGGTGGTGCTCAGCGGCGCCTTGCGCAGACGCCTGCGCGCCGCGCACACCGTCGCCGTGGTCCTGATGGCCCTCACCGTCCTCAGCAATATCGCCGACTTCCTGTCGGTCGTGGTGGGTGGGGCATCGCTCGACCTCGACAGCGACTTCGACCCGCGGCACGGCATCTACTGGACGCCGCGGGAATCGGCCACGGGTACCGCGATCGCGATGGTGGTGAGCATCGGCGTATTGGTCGCGGTGATCCTGGCCCGTCGGTCCTTCCCCGCGAAACTCGCCCGGGGCTCGCGCAGCGCAGCGTTCGGTGTGCTCGTCGGCGGATTCGTGGTCTCGTTCCTGGTGGCATTCTCGCTCACGCTCACCTTCCCCCGAACGCTGGCGAACACCGGGGACAAGGCGATGTGGGCGTTGCGCTGCACGTTCGGTGTGATCGTCGGCCGCAACTCCGACGTCGTCCTCGAGGGCCGCGCCGGCTACCACTGGGTGTACTCCGTATCCGGCCTGATCTCGGCCGCGGTGCTGGTGCTCGCCCTGATGGTGTTCTGGCGCGCCGGCCACGGCAGCCCCATGATCTCCGAAGACGAGGAATTGCACGTCCGACGCCTGCTGCTCGAGTACGGCGAGGACGATTCGCTCGGATACTTCGCGACGCGACGCGACAAGGCGGCCGTGTTCTCCCCCGACGGCAAGGCAGCGGTGACGTACCGCGTCGTGGGGAGCGTATCGATGGCGAGCGCCGATCCCGTGGGCGAGCGCGACTCGTGGGCCGCTGCGGTGGACATGTGGTTGGACGACTGCCGAAGCGGGAGCCACTACCCTGCGGTGCTCGCGGCCTCGGCCGACGGAGCGAAGGTGTATGCCGATGCCGGCCTGCGCACCCTGACGATCGGCGACGAGGCGATCATCGACGTCGACACCTTCAGCCTGAAAGGCCGCTCGATGCGCCAGGTCCGTCAGGCGGTCACGCGTGTGACGGCCGCGGGCTACACGGTGGACGTGCGTCGGCACAGCGAGCTGAGCACAGAAGAGCTCGCGGAGATCGAGCACCTCGCAGAGGCCTGGCGTGGCGAGGAGACCGAACGCGGATTCTCCATGGCGCTCAACCGGCTCGGGGATCCGGTGGACGGCCGCTGCGTCGTGATCACCGCGAACGACCGGGACGGCACGATCCGCGGCTTCCTGTCCTTCGTCCCGTGGGGCGTGCGAGGCCTCTCGCTGGATCTGATGCGCAGGGATCGCGCGGCCGAGAACGGCCTCAACGAGTTCATGGTCGCGAAGCTCGCAGAGGCGTGCCCCTGCATGGGCGTGCGCCGCATCTCGCTGAACTTCGCGGTGTTCCGCTCGGTCTTCTTCGAGGCCGATCGCGTCGGCGCCGGGCCGGTCACCAGACTGACCGACGCCGTGCTCAGCTTCGCGTCGAAGTTCTACCAGCTGGAGACCCTGTACCGATCCAACGACAAGTACCGGCCCGAATGGGTGCCGCGCGTCCTCTGCTACGACCCGGCGCTGACCGCGGTCCGGGCCGGCGTCGCGGTGGGCACCGCCGAGGGCTTCCTGCCCCGGATCGGCCCTGCCTTCCTCGCAGGCCCCAAGACACCGGACAACCAGCTACAGCGCAGCGCAGAGTTCAACCGTCGCCTGCTCGCTGAGGAGGATCGGCTGCTGACCCCTGTCCTGCCGGTCCGGCGGCTGTCGGAGCAGCAGCGCGTGCGCCGGCGGAAGCTCGACGCGCTCGAACAGGCCGGCATCCCCGCATACCCGCCGTCGGTGCCGCGCACCGACACGCTTGCCGCGGTCCGGACCGCACACCAGGGTCTCCCCGCGGACGGGCGTACCGGCGTCGTCGTCTCCGTGACCGGGCGGATCCGCGCGATCCGCGACTACGGCGGCGTGACGTTCACCGTTCTCGAAGAGGACGGGCAGCGACTGCAGGTCATCGCAGACCGCGCCGGTTCACCGGCGGACGCGCGCTCGACCTGGCGCATCGACACCGACCTGGGCGACCTCGTGTCGGTGACCGGCGAGGTGGTCGCGTCCCACACCGGCGAGCTGTCGGTACACATGACGTCATGGGCCATGGCGGGCAAGTGCTTGAGTCCCGTCCCCGGACTGCGGGCTCGGCTCGCAGAAGACGCGCGTACCCGGAACCGCCCCCTCGACCTGATCATCAATCGCGACGCCGTCGACCTGCTGTACCGGCGGGCGGCGGGCGTCGCGGCGCTCCGACACGCGTTCACCGGGCGCGGGTTCACCGAGGTGGAGACGCCGATGCTGCAGGCGGTCCACGGAGGGGCCTCGGCGCGGCCGTTCACGACCCACATCAACGCGTACGACATGGACCTGTACCTGCGGATCGCGCCTGAGCTGTACCTCAAGCGGCTCGCGGTGGGCGGCATGGGGCGGATCTTCGAGATCAACCGGAACTTCCGCAACGAGGGCGCGGACGCGACGCACAATCCCGAGTTCACCGCGCTCGAGGCGTACGAGGCGTACGGCGACTACACCACGATGCGGGTGCTGACGCGCGACGTGATCCTGGCCGTCGCGACCGCGGTGAACGGACGGCCGGTGGCAGTCCGGCCGGACGGTCACGACGGAGCGCTGACCGAGGTCGATCTCACGCCTGAGTGGCCGGTGACGACTGTGCATGCGGCCGTCTCGAAGGCCACCGGCACGACCCTCACGTCGACGACGCCCCGCGACGAGGTGGCCGACGTGTGCGAGCGGTTCCACATCGAGGCACCGCCGGAGGCCACCGCGGGCAAGCTGGTGATGGAACTCTACGAGGCACTGGTGGAGAAACAGACACAGTTCCCCACCTTCTACTGCGACTTCCCGATCGAGGTGTCGCCGCTCGCCCGCAAGCACCGCACCGACCCACTCCTCACCGAGCAGTGGGACCTCGTGGGTTTCGGTGCCGAACTCGGTTGCGCCTACACCGAACTCACCGACCCGGTGGACCAGCGCGAGCGGCTCACCCGCCAATCACTGGCCGCCGCGGCAGGTGACCCCGAGGCGATGCAGTTGGACGAGTCCTTCCTCGACGCGCTGACCTACGCGATGCCGCCCACCGGAGGTCTCGGGCTGGGCGTGGACCGGATCGTCATGCTGCTCGCAGGCGTGAACATCCGTGCCACGCTCGCGTTCCCGTTCGTCAAGCCGGTATGAGCCGAAAGATACGCAGCACCCGGCCGCTCGCCCGCTCGTAGCCCCGGTACCCAGGCCACTGACACTCGAACCGGGCCCACACGGCCTCGCGCTCGAGATCGTCGATCAGCTGCGCACGCACCGGGACCGGGTGCCCGTGCACGACCGCGACGGCATCGGGGTGGGCCATGAGGTTCGAGGTCCAGGCGGGGTGCCTGCCGCGGGCGAAGTTGCTGCCGATCACGAGCATCCGGCCGTCGGGCTCCGGGCAGTACATCAACGCGGTCTCACGCTGTAGACCCGACTTGGCCCCGGTGGTCTGCAGCACCAGCGACGGCACGAGCAGCCCGCTCATCTGGATGCGACCTCCCGTGACGGTGGCGATGCCGCGCTC
>CAJCHX010000359.1 GCA_903970215.1 Acidobacteriaceae bacterium | reverse complement strand
GATCGAGCAGATCGCCGCCCGCCGCTCGGTACTGCTCGGTCACCGCGTAGAGCAGCTTGTCTGCCCGCTCCGACTGCACCTTCGCGGTTGCCACGATGTCAGCGGCCGACTCCTCGGCCTGGCGGACAGCGGTGGCTGACTGTCGCCGCTCTTCGATGGCAACCCGCAACTCCTCCGGCACCTGTACGCCGCGATGCCGCCGCTTCAGCACGGCGAGGTCGGTGCCCAGCCGCTCCACGAGATCGAGACCCAGCAACGCTGAGAGCGCCGAGGCGAGTACCTGACGCGAGCGATTCATGTCGGCCAACGCCTCGATCTGTTCGCCGTCGAAGAAAAATAGACCAGCGATCCCGCGAGGCAGGAAGGTCTCGACGTGCTCGTTCCAGGACGACGTCAGCGCTTCGTCGTGCCGTCCGTCGACGGACACCAGCAGAATCTCTCGCAGCGATGCCCCTGCGCTGCGCCAGCGACGCCTGATGCGGATCGTCCGCTCAACGCCTTGCTGGTGAGCGCGAAAGCTCAGCTCGACCACGGCACCTTCCTCGTGTGGGACGCCGTGATGGATCAGGCCCCGGAGGTAAGTGTCATAGCTGCTGCCGCGCCGTGCCGACGTTTGGGCGAGAGAGCCGTACAGCGCGAGCTGGATGGCCTCCAACACTGTCGTCTTGCCTGCACCGTTGAGACCGCCGATCAGGACGATCGGCTTCTTCGCCGACGGCGGAGCCAGACGGATGGAGTGACGACCGCGGAAGGTGCCGACGTTCTCCAGGACGAGTTCGTCAAGGATCACGACGAAGCCTCACCAGACACGAGCTGCACGTATCCGTCCGCGACATCGATCGGATCGGGATCGTCGTCACTGGTCGGCGCACGATCGATTGCAGCCTTGCGCTGACGAGCGCGCACGGTGGCGTCTTCCTCGTCGTCGTAGAAACCGCGGCGCAGCGCCTTCTCAAGTGACTCGAACAGACCGGCGCGACGGGCCTGGGCACGGTGGCGCTGCTCGATATCGAGCAGCTCGCG
The DNA here is from genome assembly GCA_903970215.1 of Acidobacteriaceae bacterium. Taxonomy (GTDB): domain Bacteria; phylum Actinomycetota; class Actinomycetes; order Mycobacteriales; family Mycobacteriaceae; genus Tsukamurella. The sequence continues at coordinate 1,144 of CAJCHX010000359.1, read as the reverse complement.
CACCATCTCGAAGTGCAGCCGATCTTCGCCGACGACCTCGCGCAGCACCTCGACGGTCTCCGGCCCAAGGGGTAGGTGCTCATCGAGTGGACGACCCGGGTAAGGCTCACCGAGTGTCTGCTCGTAGATCCTCGGCAGGTGATCTTCGAACTCGTGCTTCTCGACGACCCAGAGTCGGCGGATCTCCTCCAGCTCGGCCAGCGTGACGAGTTCGAGGTCGCGCACATACTCCGGTCCTTCGACCCGAATCCAGGCCTGGGCTTCGAGCAGCTTCGTCAGCCACTGCTCGCGCGACGACTGTGTATAGGGGCCGGGGATGGGCTGATCGTGGAAGAGCTGAACCGAGCCGTTCATCCGGCGGAAGTCACGCAGGTGTCGGTCATCGGCTACGTCGAGTGCGTTGCGCAGCTCCAGGAGCGGCAACATCCACTCCTTCTCCTCGTCGTTCTGGATCATTGCACTCATCGACTTGTCCTGGTCGACCAGCGTGCACGTCCAGCACCCGAAGCGACTGTCACCGCAACTCGGCGTGCTGGCGTCCACGACCAGCGGGCATTCGCCGTCGGCTGACGCACCCTGATACATCGTGAGCAGTTCTTTGTTGGAGTAGCCCCAGGGGTTCTTGCGTTGCATGAGGAAGGTCCAGACGTCGTCGTTCGACCAATTTTCGACCGGCGAGTAGACGAGGCAGTTCGGGAGCGAGTCGTTAGGGCTCAGCAAGTCGCGTACCCGCCGGGCCTCGAGCGCGGTCATGCGGTGCGAGCGCCCCGAGCTTTCGGCTTTGCGGGTGCCGAGCACGAGGATGGCTTCCCCGTGGGCGCGAACCATGTCGCGGATGAAGGTGTTCGACGGTTTGATCTTCAGCCGCTCAGTGCACCAGCGGAACTTTGGTCGCGGTGCGGGATAACCCCGGCCGATGAGGTTCACCCAGAAGGTGTCGCTGACGGCGGGCGTCAAGCGATGGGGCGTGATCGGCAAGCCGGACTGCTCCGCCGCCGCGCGCATGACCTCGAGCGAGTGGGTGACCCAGGAGGCGACAACCGGATTCTCGACTAATGTGTCGGTGCTGATGACGTGTACCGGCTTGTGCCGCTTCCCCTCCTCCAGCCCCGCCAACGCCAGCCAGACGATCTGGAGTACGGCA
>CAJCHX010000358.1 GCA_903970215.1 Acidobacteriaceae bacterium | reverse complement strand
CGGTTCGATGTGGCCGAGTACGCCGCGATCGCAGACCTCGATCCCGATGGCGGCGAGCCGGCCGATCCGATCGCCCTCGTGTGCACCCACGGCCGCCGCGACCTGTGCTGCGCCGTGCGCGGCCGGCCGGTGGCCGCTGCGCTCGCGGGCTGCTACGCCGACCAGGTGGTGTGGGAGTGCTCGCACACCGGCGGGCACCGCTTCGCGCCGGTCCTGATCGTCCTGCCGACCGGGTACACCTACGGCCGGATGACGGGGGAATCCGCCAAGGCCGTGTTCGACGCGGCGCGCAGCGGCATCGTACTGACCGACGGGGTGCGCGGCCGCTCTTCGGAGACGCCCGTGGGGCAGGTCGCGGAGGTCGCGGTGCGAGAGCTATTGGGACCGGCGCCCGCCGACGCGCTGTCGGTGGCCGTGGCCGGCGACAGCGCGACGGTGACGCACGCCGACGGGCGGTCGTGGACGGTGCGCGTCGCGTCGGAGGCACTGGCTCCTCGTCCGGCCTCGTGCGGGAAGGAGTCGAAGCGCGCTCGTGCGTGGCGCGTGGTCGACATCGTCGCGCGCTGACGCGCATTCCAGGCCGACGGCCGAATCCGACGCGTCGCGACATCCTCCTGTCTGACTATTCCGTCTGGACTATTCCTGGTGGTATGGTTGCCGACGATCGACCTGCGCACGGTCGAGGAGGTGGAAGCGTGCAGATGCTCGGCGATATCAAGCTGACGCCGCTCGGGATCGCGGCACTCTCGCTGCTCACCGAGCGCGACATGCACCCGTACGAGATGTTCCAGACCCTCATGGCGCGTCGTGAGGACGTGGTGGTGAAGGTGCGGCCGGGTTCCCTGTACCACGCAGTCAACCGGCTGGCCGAGGACGAGTTGGTGGATGTCGTGAGCACCGAGCGGGACGGAAACCGCCCTGAGCGGACCACCTACCGGATCACGCTTCCCGGCCGGTATGCGCTGCGCAGCCGGGTCGGGGACATGCTCGCGAATCCAGCCCGCGAGTACCCCGCTTTCCCCGTCGCGGTATCCAAGGCGCACGACCTGCCCGCGGGCGAGGTGGCGAGTCATCTGCGCAACCGGCTCGCGGTGCTCCAACGGGACGTGGCCGCACTGCGCGGCAGCCTCGCCGACCTGCCGGACAAACCCCGCGTGTTCCTGCTGGACATCGAATACCTGGCTGCGATGCGTCAGGCCGAGATCGCGTGGGTCTCCGATCTTCTCGACAGCATCGATGGCAACACCATCGCGTGGCCCTGCGTGCCCCGCATCACCGGAGAGGGAGAGGATCCTTCATGAGCACCAACGACGTCGCTACGCCTGGCGTAGCGCCGGACACGAAACCCAGTCGGAATGCGGAGCCCGGGTCGGCGGACTACCACCCGTGGCCCGCACTGTGGGCGATGGTCATCGGCTTCTTCATGATCCTGGTAGACACCACGATCGTCTCGGTGGCCACCCACTCGATCATGGTCAGCCTGCACACCGACCTGAACAGCGTCGTCTGGGTGACCAGCGGTTACCTGCTCGCCTACGTGGTCCCGCTGCTACTGAGCGGCCGGCTGGGAGACATGTTCGGGCCCAAGCGGGTATACCTGCTGGGCCTCGTGATCTTCACCCTGTCGTCCGCCTGGTGTGGCCTGTCGGGGAGCGCGGCCATCCTGATCACCGCCCGTGTGGTGCAAGGTGTCGGCGCAGCGTTGATGACGCCGCAGACGATGGCCGTCATCACCCGAATCTTCCCCGCCCACAAGCGTGGTACCGCGATGGCCCTCTGGGGCTCGGTTGCGGGTGTCGCGATTCTCGTCGGCCCCCTCGCGGGCGGCTTCCTGGTGGACAACTTCGGTTGGAAGTGGGTGTTCTTCGTCAACGTCCCCATCGGGGTCGTGGCGTTCGTTCTCGCGGTGTGGCTGGTTCCGACGCTGTCCACGCGCAAGCACAAGATCGACTACCTGGGCATCCTCCTCAGTGCGGCGGGATTGTTCCTGATCACGTACGGCCTGCAGCAGGGCCAGAAGTACCACTGGGGCACCATCTCCGGGCCGATCAGCATCTGGTCGCTGATCGGTGCCGGTATCGTGGTGCTGCTGATCTTCGGGTGGTGGCAGTCGTACACGCCCGAGCCGTTGATGAGCCTGTCCCTGTTCAAGGATCGCAACTTCACCCTCGCCAACCTGGGCATCACGGCCATGGGCTTCGCGATCACCGGCATGTCCATCCCGCTGATGCTGTACGCGCAGGTGTCGATGGGTCTGTCGCCCATGCGCTCGGCGCTGCTGATGATTCCGCTGGCCGTCCTGTCCGGGGCGCTGGCACCGGTGTCCGGGCGGCTCACCGACCGGCTGCACCCGCGCTATCTGGCGGGCTTCGGGTTCGCCATCACGTCGGCGTCGTTCTTCTGGCTCGGCTACGTCGCAAGCCCCACCGCCCGCGTGATCGAGATCGTGGCGCCGCTAGCGCTGATGGGCCTCGGCAACGCGTTCGTCTGGGCGCCGTTGTCGGCCACCGCTACCCGCAACCTGCCGATGCACCTGGCCGGCGCCGGTGCCGGCGTGTACAACATGACCCGCCAGGTGGGTGCCGTACTCGGCTCGGCCGCGGTGGGCGTGCTGATGCAGCACCAGTTGCAGAGCAAGCTGTCGGCGGTCTCGCACGGCCATCCGGTGAACATCGAGGCGATGGAGACGAGTTCGGGTCCGGCGCCGCACAACATCCTCCTGCCCTTCGCCCAGGCCATGGGCACCAGCATCTATCTTCCGGCCGCTGTTCTGATCGTGGGGTTCGTCGCGGTGATCTGCTTCGCCGCACCGACGCACGACCGGCGCGGCCCGGCGGCGGCAGGCGTGCCCGCGCAGGCACCCGGGCCGGCCCAGGGCGGGGCGCCGGCAGCAACGGTGCACTCCACCGACGCTCCGACGGTGCAGGTGGCGGCAGCCGCGTCCGTCGCTGCGCCTACTCCCGCGGTCGTCTCGTCGGTGATTCCGGCGGCCGAAGCCCTGGCGATAGACCAACTGCGCGCCGACAACCGCGTCCTCGCTGCCGAACTGTCGAGCCTGCGGACCGACTACCGGTCCATCGCGGCCCGGACCCGGCTGCAGTCCGCGGGGACGATCGACCCGACCCGGTTCGACGTCGAAGCAACCCTGGACGGACCGTCAGACCCGCGCGGCCGGGTGGGCCGACTGACCACGCCGCAC
>CAJCHX010000357.1 GCA_903970215.1 Acidobacteriaceae bacterium | reverse complement strand
TGGGCCGCGTCGGCGGCGAGGAGTTCGCCGTGGTCGCCCTGCGACCCCGTAGTGATCCCCGCGAGGTGGGCGACGCGGTCCGGGCGGCGCTGTCGCACGGGCCGGCCGCGGTCGCTGTGACTGCGAGCGTCGGCGTCGTGCGCGCCCCGGTGGTCGCCTTACAGAACGCTGGACTGGCTGCGATCGAGGCGCTCGTCGACCGCGCCGACCAGGCGATGTACCGGGCGAAACGGCTGGGACGCAACACCACGGTCGTGGCGACCGGGGCGCGGCACCGGCTACCCGATGCCGCCGCGACCGAGGCCGAGCCGACCGGACAGCGCATGCTCGGGTGACCGCGGTCTCTCGACAAGATCACGTAGTCCGTTCGGGTGTCCGTCGGTAGCCTGGCGCCATGTCTTCAGTGCGCGTACACAACTTCGCGGTATCTCTCGACGGCTACGCCACCGGTGAGGGCCAATCGATGGACCAGCCCTTCGGGCACGCCGGCGACCGGTTGATGCGCTGGTACACGGCGACCCGCACCTTCCGGTCCATGCACTCGCCGGGCCCGGACGGCCCGGACGGTGCGGGTTCGACCGGCGTCGACGACGCGATGGCGGCTGCGTGGAGCCGCGGGGTGGGCGCCGAGATCATGGGCCGTAACAAATTCGGTCCGCAGCGCGGCCCTTGGTCCGACGAGGAGTGGCAGGGTTGGTGGGGCGACGCGCCGCCGTTCCACACGCCGGTCTTCGTGCTGACGCACCATCCTCGGCCGAGCGTCGAGATGGCTGGTGGGACGACCTTCCACTTCCTGGATGCGACGCCCGCGGAGGCACTGCGGGCGGCTCGTGCTGCCGCCGGAGATCTCGACGTACGGATCGGCGGCGGCCCCACCACGGTGCGTGAGTTCCTTGCCGCGGACCTGATCGACACGATGCATATCGCGATGGTGCCGATCGTCCTGGGCGGCGGCGTCCGGTTGTGGGACGGGCCGGGCGAGCGAAGCGACGAGGGGTTGTCGCTGTCTGGTCTGGAGAACCGCTTCGACATCGAGTCGGTGACCGGCGCGAGTGGGGTGACCCACCTGATGTTCACCCGGGTACCTCGGGTGGTGAGCGCGTCGCGCGAGATCGGCGCCGACGCCGCGACGGTCTTCGAGCTCATCGCCGATCCGGCCCAGCAACCCCGCTGGGACGGCAACGACAACCTCGTCGAGGCGGCGCCGGGGCAGCGGGTCCACGGAGTCGGCGGCGTGTTCACCACGACGCTCACCACCGGCGCCACCCGGGAGAACCGGATCGTCGAGTTCGACGAAGGTCGACGGATCGCCTGGAAACCGTCCGAGCCGCGCCTGCCCGCACCGGGACACCTGTGGCGGTGGGAGATCGAACCGCTGGCGCAAGGCCGCGTCCGCGTCACCCACACCTACGACTGGACCGCACTGAACGACCCGAAACGCCTGATCCGGGCACGCGCCACCACCGCCGACAAGCTTCGCGCATCCCTCGATCGATTGGCGGCCCTCGTCGAGGCGCGGTGACGGCCGTGCAATGCCGAATGCAGTCGGCGCGCTCGGCCGGGCCCTGGCAGACTGCGTGCCATGGGAAAGGAATTCACCGTCGCAGGCCTGCCCGTCTACCGAGCTGATCCGACCGGGACCGCCCGTGGCGCGGTCGTCGTCATCCATGAGATCTGGGGCCTCGCCGACCAGATCAAATCCGTAGCCGACCGGCTCGCCGCCGAGGGCTACGTCGCCGTCGCGCCCGATCTGTTCAGCTCCGTCGGGCTGACCCCCGAGGTCGGTGCCGAGCTGGAGCGGCTGATGTTCCACGGCACCGACGAGGACCGGGCCGCCGCCCAACCCTTGATGCGTGAGAAGACGACGCCCGTGCGATCGCCCGAGTTCGCTGCCCGCGCGGTCCCGGCGTTGGTAGAGCTGGTCGACGCGCTGGTGGACGACCGATCGGCGCCGGGCCCGGTGTTCGTGACCGGATTCTGCTTCGGTGGCACCTACTCGTTCGCGTTGGCGGCGGCCGACCGCCGGATCGCCGGCGCGGCGCCGTTCTACGGCTCGGCCCCCGAGAACGCCGACCTGGCCTCGATCGCCTGCCCGGTGCTGGCGTTCTACGGTGCCACCGACGAGCGCATCACGGGTGCGCTACCAGCGCTCGAGGTCGCGATGAAGAAGGCCGGCGTCGACTTCACCGCGGTGGTGTACGACGATACGGGGCACGCGTTCTTCAACGAGACGAATCCGGTGATGTATCGGCCCGATGCCGCTGCGGATGCGTGGAGCCGCCTCCTCGCGTTCTTCGCCGGCATCAGCGATGACTGACACACAACGGACGACGAGCAAGGGCGACGGGGGCGCCCGTATCCCGGACCGCCGCCTCGCGCGTCTGAGCCGCGGAGACGAGTTCAAGCTCACCGCGATCGGCGGAATCGCCGCATTCTCGCTGGACGCCCTGTCGTCGGTGGCCTACGGCCCGGAGGCGATCGTGCTGGCCCTGGTGCCCGCCGGGGTGGCCGCACTGCACTGGACCGTGCCGGTGGCTGCGGCGATCACCATCCTGTTGCTGGTCTTGGTGGTCTCGTACCGCCAGGTGATCGCGGTGCACCCCGACGGCGGCGGCGCGTACGCCGTGGCCAAGAAGGATCTCGGGCGTCCGATCGCATTGCTCGCCGCGGCCAGCCTCGTCGTCGACTACGTGTTGACCGTCGCCGTCAGCCTCGCGGCCGGCGCAGCGAGCCTCGCGAGCGCGTTCCCCGTCCTCGCGAACCACCTGCTGGCGATCACACTCCTGGGTCTTGTTCTGCTGACCGCCGTCAACCTGATCGGGGTGTCCGAGTCGGCCAAGGTGCTGATGTGGCCGACGCTCGTGTTCGTTCTGAGTATGTACGGGACGATCGTGTTCGGCGTATTCCACCCGCACCCGGTCGCGGTGATCGGTACCGACCTGGGGCACATCGAGCCGATCGAGGGCATCGGAATCGTGTTGGTGCTCAAGGCTTTCGCGGCGGGATGTTCGGCGCTGACCGGTGTCGAGG
>CAJCHX010000356.1 GCA_903970215.1 Acidobacteriaceae bacterium | reverse complement strand
GACCGTGAGCAATTCCTGGCCGGCATCGACCTGATCCTCGCTGGGATCATGATCGACCGATGACCTGCAATGCCCTACCGGCCCCGCACGTCGGCACTGGCGTGCCCCATCGTCAGTCCACGCTGCTGTAGACCCGGACCTGCACGTTCTTCATCAAGGGCTGGTCGCTCTGCGTGCTGTAGTCGGCGATGCCGATCAGGGCATTCAGTTCAGGCATGTACCCGGCGGCGCTGCCCTGCGGCAGGTCGTACCGCACTGCCCGGAACCGCCGGACGGTACGGATCGAGCCGTCCTTCGACATCGCCGTGATGTCGACGAAGTCGCCCTCGGCCAGCCCGCGCGCGGACATGTCCGCCTCATTCAGGAAGATCAGCTCACGGAGGTTCTTGATACCGCGGTACCGGTCGTTGTTCGAGTAGATGGTGGTGTTCCACTGGTCGTGTGAGCGCATGGTCTGCAGCACCAGTACGTCGTGATCGGCGGGGATCACGTTCGGCAACGGTGCCAGGGAGAACTCCGCCCTACCCGACGGGGTGAGGAACACCCGTTCGCGAGCGGGCTGGGGGATGCGGAACCCGCCTCGCGGCTTGATCAACTCGTTGAAACCGTCGAATCCAGGGAGCACGCGCGCCATGACGTCGCGGATCCGGTCGTAGTCCTCGACGTACCACTGCCACGGGGTGGAGCTGTCCGGCAGTGTGGCCGCGGCGATGCCGGCGATGATCGCCGGTTCCGAGAGCAGGTGTTCCGAGGCGGGGCGGCGCTTGCCCACCGAGATGTGCACCATGCTCATCGCGTCCTCGACGGTCACGCCCTGCGGGCCCGCGGCGCGGAGGTCCTTCTCGGTGCGGCCGAGGCAGGGCAGGATCACGGCCTTGCGGCCGTGGACCAGGTGGCTCCGGTTGAGCTTGGTGCTGACCTGCACGGTGAGCTCGCACTTGCGCATGCCCGCGGCGGTGTAGCTGGTGTCGGGCGCGGCCATCACGAAATTGCCGCCCATGCCGACGAAGACCTTCACGCTACCGTCGTGCATGCCTTCGATCGTGGTCACGGTGTCCAGGCCGTGCTCGCGCGGCGAGGTGATGCCGCACACCTCGTCGAGCTTGGCCAGAAACGCCTCGCTCGGCCGGTGGTCGATGCCGCACGTCCGGTTCCCCTGCACATTGCTATGCCCGCGAACCGGCGAGGGACCGGCACCGGGGCGGCCGATGTTGCCCCGCAGCAGCAGGAGGTTGACGATCTCCCGGGCCGAGTCGACGCCGTGCTCGTGCTGGGTGACGCCCAGGCACCAGCTGATGATCGTCTTCTTCGATTCGAGGTAGATGCGGCCGGCCCGCCGGATCTCGGCCTCGGGGAGTCCGGCCTGCTCTGAGAGCTCGGCCCAGCTGGTCGCCTCCACCATGGCGCGGTACTCGGCCAATTGGTGCGTGTATGTGGCGAGGAATTCCTGATCCAGAGCCTGCGGGTCGGTCTCAGCGGCCTCGAACACCACCTTGGCCATGCCGCGGAGCAGAGCGAGGTCGCCGCCCGGCCGCACCTGGATGTTCATCTTGGATGTGGAGGTGGCCTTGAACAGTGCCATGTCGACCATCTCGTGCGGCACGATGGTCTTGGTCGAACCCACCTCGACCAACGGGTTGATGTGCACGACCGTGGCCCCGCGGCGCGTCGCGTCGGCGAGGGCGGTGAGCATCCGCGGCGCGTTGGAGGCTGCGTTCACGCCCAGGATGAACAGAGCGTCGGCCTCCTCCCAGTCCTGGAGGTCGGCAGTGCCCTTGCCGGTGCCGATCGACGCGGACAGCGCGCGTCCCGACGCTTCGTGACACATGTTCGAGCAGTCCGGCAGGTTGTTGGTGCCGTATTCGCGAGCCAGCAGCTGATAGAGGAAGGTCGCCTCGTTGCTCAGCCGTCCGGAGGTGTAGAACGCCGCCTGATTCGGGTCGTCGAGTGCCTGGAGTTCGGCGCCGATCAGATCGAACGCGGCCTGCCAGGAGATCGGCTCGTAGTGGTCGGTGTCCGGGTTGTACGCCATGGGCTCGGTGAGGCGGCCCTGGTTCTCCAGGTCGTAGTCGGTCCAGTCCGCGAGTTCGGTGACGGAGTGGGTCGCGAAGAACTCCGGCCTGACTCGCTTGGGCGTCATCTCCCACGTGACGTGTTTGACGCCGTTCTCGCAGAAGTCGAGCGTGAGCTTCGTGTCGTCGGGCCACGCGCAGCCGGGGCAGTCGTACCCGGTGGGATGGTTCATGACGAACATCGAATGCGTGCCACGCCCCAGTTCGCGCTGCTTGAGCAGGACCCTGCCCACCGACGTAGCGGCACCCCACGACGCGGCCGCGTGGTGATAGGGCTTGCTCGACCAGGCGCCGTCCGTGAGTGGGCCGAAACCACCCTGCCGCGGAATGTCGGGCATGAGACCGGGGACCCGAGTCGAGGTCTCCTTCGAGCCGTGGTCGATCGTCACGTGATGCTCGCTTTCTGTTCCGGGGTTGTGGGTGCTGCTGGTTGCCACGCGTCGGTGTCCGGTGCGTCGACCCGGATCCGCTCCGGGCGCGTGTACACGTTCATCGAAGCGCCCCGGACGAATCCGAGGAGAGTGAGCCCGGCGGTGTCGGCGAGTTCCACCGCGAGCGACGACGGTGCGGAGACCGCGGACAGGATCGGGATTCCGGCCATCACCGCCTTCTGGACGAGTTCGAAGCTGGTGCGGCCCGACACCTGGAGCGCGGTGCCGCGCAGTGGCAGCCGATCGTTGAGCAGCGCCCAACCGACCACCTTGTCGACCGCGTTGTGCCGCCCGACGTCCTCACGCAACACCAAGAGCTCGCCGGACTCGACATCGAACAGGCCGGCGGCGTGCAGGCCGCCCGTCTTCTCGAATACCGCCTGCTTGGCACGGAGCTGATCGGGGAAGGTGGCCACCGTCGCAGCGTCGACGGCAACCGGGTCGGCACCGACGTCGTAGCTGGATACCTTCTGCACCGCCTCGATGCTGGCAGTGCCGCACAGGCCGCAGGAGCTGGTCGTGTAGAAGTTGCGCGTCACCTCGGACGACGGCGGTGCCACTCCCTCGGCCAACGCGATATCCAGCACGTTGTACTGGTTCTCGGTGCCCCCCAGACCCGGACCGCCGCAATGGATCGCCGAGCGGAACTGATCGCCGCGCGCGATCACGCCTTCGGAGACCAGGAATCCGGCCGCCAGCTCGACATCGTTGCCCGGCGTGCGCATCGTGACCACGAGCGGAGCGCCGGCGACTCTGATCTCCAGCGGCTCCTCGACGGCGAGGGTGTCGATGCGGCGTAACGGAGTGGATCCCGCGGTGATCTTCGTCAGTGCGCGACGAGCGGTGATCCGGCCCATGAGCAGAACGCTACACCGGGTAGTCGGTCTGCTCCTGCTGGAAGGCGGCGACGGCGCCCGTCCGGTCGTCGCACCGCACGGGCGCCGTCGGTCGTCGCACCGGACGGGCGCCGCCCGCGCTCACACGGGAGCGGCTGCCGCAGGATCGGCGCTCGCGCCCACCGAGGGGCCGTCGTCCGCGGCCGGGCGTACCTTCTTACGCGTCGCACGCCTCTCGTTCGCCGCCACCGCCGACGCCGGGTCTGCGCCTTCGATGAACGTCCGTCGGGCATTGTTCTGCGACGCGATGTCGATCGCCTTCTCGGTGTACACGCGGTAGCCGACCTCGGGCTTGTAGCCGTGGACTTCGAGAGTGTCGAGGTTCCGGATGAACGACAGGATCTCGTGGCTGAACACCTGCCCGGGCACCAGTACCGGGAAGCCGGGCGGATACGGCGTCACGAACGTGGCCGACACCACGTCGATCCCGGCGTCGAGCTTCTCGACGACCTGCGCGTCCGTGAGGTACTCGCACGAACTGTCGTCGTAAGACAGATAGAACGCGCGCCGCACGTCGCCCTCCGGAGTCTGCTCGATCCCCGGCGTCGGATCGCGGAAGGCGGAGTGGAACCCACTGAAGTTCGGCAGGATCGCGGTGTCGGACGTGAGGCGGTGAACCTTCTGCTCGAACCGGCTGCGTTCGGCGAGCCCCATCTCGTCGACCTCGGTGTCGATCTCGCGGGCCAGTTTGACCAGCACCTCCACCAGGAACGCCACCGAACTGCGGGTGGTGCCGATGTTGGTCATGAACAGCACGGTGTTGCGGGAGGTCTTGTTGATCTGCACGCCGTAGCGATCCATCAGCAGGTCCCGCTTGAAGGTGTCGCCGTCGTAGCCGGTGCGGCCGATCGACAGCGTCACCCGGGACGGATCCAATACGAATTCGTCTGTGTGCCAAGCGGAGATCATGTTGCGCAGGCCCGAGCGCAGCGGCTGTCCGATACCCGAGGGCCGGAACTCGTCCGGAATCAGGTCCAGTGTCCGCAGGCAGGACATGTACTTCTGCAGCAGCGGGTGGTCGTCGATCGCGTCCCGCAGTTGCATCGCGTTCTCGATCTGGCGCACCACCAGCTCGCCGCCCTCGAGTGCCACCTGGCGGCGGCCCAGGTCGAGTGAGGCCAGGATCTGATAGTTCGGCGACGTCGACGTGTGTGCCATGTACGCCTCATGGAACGTCTCGGAGTTCTTCTGCCCGAAGTCCTGGTCGTAGACGTGGATCATCGAGCCCTGCCGCAGCGCCGTCAGAGTCTTGTGCGTCGACTGGGTCGCGTAGACCCGCACCCGGGCCTTGGCCGGGTCGGGCCGAAGGCGCCGGTTGAGGAGCTCGTCGTCGGTGGGAGGATTGGCCGCCTCCTCGGCCAGCTGCTGTTGATAGTCGGCGATGTACCGGGGACTCTGCAGTTTCTCGCGCAGCGCCGCGGCGGCGGCCATCGCGGTGCGGGACCGGAAGTCCGGGTGGAACCTGGCGAACGCGAACCATGCTTCGTCCCACAGGAATACGAGGTCGGGCTTGATCGCCAGACACTCCTCCATCACGCGCAGCGGGTCGTACACCACGCCGTCGAAGGTGCAGTTGGTCAACGACATCATCCGGACTCGGTCGAGCTTTCCCGCGCGCTTCAGAGCGAGCAGCTTCGACTTGATCTCGCGCAGCGGCACGGCGCCGTACATCGAGTAGGCCGGCAGCGGGTACGCCTCGAGATACGTCACTTCGGCGCCGGCCATGAGCATCCCGTAGTGGTGGCTCTGGTGGCAGTTGCGATCGAGGAGGACGATGTCGCCCGGCGCGACGAGAGACTGGGTGACGATCTTGTTGGCCGTCGACGTGCCGTTGGTGACGAAGTAGGTGTGTCGCGACCCGTACGCCTCGGCCGCCAGCTGCTGCGCCTCGCGCAACGGCCCGGTCGGCTCGAGCAGCGAGTCCAGTCCACCGCAGGTGGCGGACGTCTCCGCCATGAACACGTCCAGCCCGTAGAAGCCGACCATGTCCTTGATCCAGTGTGAATTGACGATCGACTTGCCCTGCGAGATCGGCAGTGCGTGGAACACACCCGTCGGGCGCTGGCTGTACTGCTTGAGCGCGTTGAAGAACGGGGTGCGGTACCGGTCCGCGACGCCCTGCAGGATGCTCAAATGCAGTTCGAGGACTCCCTCGCGGGCGTGGAATACCCGCCGGAAGTGCTCACCCAGACGCCCGGCGATGGTCTCGACGTCGATCTCCGTCATCAGGTACAGATCGAGCTCCGGCCGCAGGTGCGCAAGCGACGCCGCGAGGATCGAAGCGCGCTCGTCCGGGCTCTCGTGCCCCTCCAAGTCATGGGTCAACGCCGTATCGATGAAGTCGGACAACGTGGAAAGGTCGCGGGTGGACTGTTGGGTGAAGTGGCGCCTGATGACGACCGCCTGCAGGTTGACATTGAGGCGCGCGGCGATCAGCGCCTCCTCGGCGCTCCCCACGAACACCAGCTCGTAGACGAATTCGGCATCCGATCGGCGCCAGCCGCGGATCTCCTTCCGCAGCAACCGTTCCTGGTCCTCGGTCAACGAGTCGACGACGAGCACCTCGAAGTACAGACGCTCCTTGTTCGATGGCGAGTCGCCATCGGTCGATTGCATGTCACCGCGGGCGTGCGCACCAGCGTCCGCCTGCTCGGACTCGTCTACGTCACCGCGCCGGTACGCGTCGGTCGTCAGGGCGCGGTTGATCCGCGACACCGCCCGAGCGAACTTGATGTACTCCCCTGCGGTGTACATCCGCACGACCTTCGAGAACTGCAGCGTTCCGGGGTACGCCCAGTAGGGCTCGACAGGAGTCAGCTGCTTGAGCAGTTCGCCGATGGCGGCGATCTCTCGGTCGCGCTGCGCGGCGTCGGCAGGCAGCGCGAGCCCCTCGGCGGCCTCTTCGAGCCGACACCAGGCGTCTGCGCGCATCTGCCAGACGGTGTTGTATGCATGTGGTCCGGCGATCGTCATCGACGTACTCCCGTGTCGTTGAATTCAGAACCCACTCGGGTACGCGGGTGCCCGCTACGCCGGACCGGACCGCACTGTCCCTACACCGGGGTGAAGCACCCTGCGATGCTGACGTTAGCCCTCGACAGTGGTGCTCGGTGCCGATCCGCAGTTGCACGGGGAGATATATTCCGCCCCCGCGGCCAGCTCTCATGAGCTCGAGTACCGTGGCGGACAGCGCAGTCGACGTGGGCCGGGAGGGGATCGATGGAGGCCGAGGCGAGCCGCACCGCGGTCCTGGTCTGCCAGGCGCGGGCCGTCGCGGACGGACGGCTCGCGGTGGGGCGGTTCTCGGATCCGGTGGCGGCACGCCTGCTTCGTGACGCCGAGCGGAGCCCGGTCGACCGAATCCGCGGCGGCTTGCCGGCGCGCGGGCTCGCCGAGCGGTTTCAGACCGGCTTGCTCGGTGGGACCGCGCTGGTGCTCGCAGCGCGAACCGTGGCGATCGACGAGGCGGCGACGGCGACGGCGTGTCCCCAAGTGGTGCTCCTGGGCGCCGGCCTCGACGGGCGCGCATATCGCCTCGGCGGCATCGCCGGCGCTCACGTCTTCGAGGTGGATCACCCGATGACGCAGCGGGACAAGCGCGCCCGGGCGAGTGGACTCGAACCGATCGCGCAGTCGCTCACCTACGTACCGGTGGATTTTCGGCACGACTGCCTGGCGTCCGCGCTCGCCGAATCCGGCCACGACGCAGCGCTACCGACCACTTGGATCTGGGAAGGGGTGCTCCCCTACCTCACTGACGACGCGGTGCGGTCGACGCTGGACATCGTCGGCCGGCGCTCGGCGGCCGGAAGTCGCCTGATCGCCACCTACCCCACATCCAACAGGCTGGCCTCCGTCGGGAGGCATCTGTTCCGCGTCGCGACCACGCTGCTGGGCGTACCCAACCCGCTCGAGACCGAACCCCACGTCTCGGCGTGGCAGCCCGAAGAGATGGCCGCGCTGATCGCGGCGTACGGGTTCACCGTCACCGTCGACCAGGAGCTGTGCGACGTGGCGGAGCGGCTCGCGATCCCGACGGGGCAGGTGGGGCGACGCATGGGACGCGTAGTCGTCGCGGACAGGTAGGCGGCTCCCCCCGTTGATCGGCCGGCTCAACCCACCCGCGCGGGCTCGTACCAGGACGGGAGTTGCTGGGGACGCAGATCGGTGGCGTCACCGGGTCGACTCAAGGTGAGGACAGCGATGGCGATGTCAGGCCGGTCGTGCAGCTGATCCTCGATCGCGGCGAGCCGTGCGGCGACCTCTGATTCGGGCCTGTCCCCCACCACGTCGACGGCCGCGACCAGGAAGATCTTGTCTGCGCCCACCCACTCCATGTTGAGGAAGCTGACCCGTTCGATATCGGGGAAGCTGAGCAGTGCGCGCAGCGCGGCGTTGCGCGCGAGGGGCGTCACGGACTCGCCGGTCAGGAAGTCCATGTTGCGGCGGATCAGGAACAGAGCGACGAAGCCGAGCAGGATGCCGACGACGATCGACCCGGCAGCGTCCCAGACCGGGTTGCCCGTCGCCTCGTGCAGTCCCATCGCGGCGCCCGCGACCGCTATACCGACCAGTGCCGAGGCATCCTCGGCGAACACTGCGCGCAGGACCGGATTCGACGTGACGTGGACGTACCGCAGTGGGTGGAGCCGCCGCTTGACGGCACCAGTTCGCGCCTGCCGGAGCGACTGCAGGAAGGACGTGCCCTCGAGGATGAATGCCATGACGAGTACGCCGTAGCCCCAAAGGTACGACGTCCCGGTCTCCTCGGGCGCATGAAGCGAGGTGAGACCGTGCCACACCGATACGGCCGCGCCGACGCTGAACAAGCCGAACGCTGCGAACATCGACCAGATGTACCCGACGCGGCCATAGCCGAGCGGGTGCTCGGGGTCGGGCGGCCGCGCCGCCTTGTGGGTGCCGACGAGTAGGAAGATCTCGTTGCCGCTGTCGGCCCACGAATGGGCGGCCTCGGCCAGCATCGACGCGGAGCCGCTGACCACCGCAGCAGCCGTCTTCGCGACCGCGATGATGATGTTCGCGGTGAACGCGACCAACACCGTCGTCACGCTCTCGGACGAAGCGCCGGCCGGATCGATTTCCGTCATACCCGGCGATGCTACGGGCGAGGGAAGGTGTCTGTGCGTCCGGCTAAGGTCGTCACGTGTTCGCAGATGTCAGGGGACGCAGTTGTTGTTCGTGGTAATCGCCGGTTTCTTCGCTGGGCTGATCGGGTACATCACCGGACTTGCGTCCATCGTGTCGTACCCGGCGCTCCTCGCCGTCGGTATTCCGCCGGTTGCCGCCAACGTGACCAACACGGTGGCGATGGTGGCGGTCGGAGCCGGATCGATGACCAACTCGGCAGCAGAGCTGCGGCAGGATCGGCCTCAACTGCTCGGCTACAGCATGTGCTGTGTGGGCGGCGGTCTCGTGGGCGCGGTCACGCTTCTTGCGGCGCCGGCGGGCACCTTTGAAGTGGTGGTGCCTTACCTGGTTGCCCTTGCGGCATTGGCGCTGTTGCTTCAGCCGCTACTTCGCGAACGGGCGGGCGACCGCGCCTTCCCCGTGCTGTATCCAGTCGGACTGTTCGCGGTGTCCATATACGGCGGCTACTTCGGCGC
>CAJCHX010000355.1 GCA_903970215.1 Acidobacteriaceae bacterium | reverse complement strand
GACCGTGAGCACTACGCACACGGGAGGTCTGCCCGCGGTAGTCGTCACGAAGGTCGACGGCCGATTCCACTTCGGTGCCGGTGGCCCGGGCGGGGGTAGCCGGCCGGGCGGGCGCAGCGGCGGACCGCGGTCGGGCGGCGGCGAGGCACACGGCGGTCCGTGGTTCGGGCACGCCGACCCCGAGGTCGTCACGTTGCTGAAATCGACGCACACGCAGTGGTCGGCCGCGATCGAGGGCGCGATGGCACAGGCGCCGTTGCAATTGCAGTCGGGGACATCGGTGATCGCGATCGGCGGCTTCGGGGGCGATCCCGCTCCCACGCTTGCGCAGTTCCAGCAGCTGGTCGCCGCGGGGCGGATCGGTTACTTCATCGACGGCGGGTTCGGTCCGGGGCGGTCGACCGACATCCCCACGTGGGTCAAGCAGAACTTCCCGGCCACCGTGGTCGGCAGCACCACCGTGTACAAGTTGACCAAGTAGACGTCGCCGCGGCTTTTCACAGGCTTCGGCGGCCGCTCGGTCCGTCTGCTGCTCTAGGCTTCGGCGCGTGCCCTCCGCCCTGGAAGCGGCGACCGCGCTCGCCGACACGTTGCTCGCCCCCGATGCGAGCGAGGTCGATCGGTCCGGGATCATCCCCGTCGCACACTTCGATGCGCTCGCCGCCGCGGGTTTGTACGGGATCACGCTGAGCGACGAGCGGCTCTACGCCGCGGCCGTCGCGGAGCACCTGGTATCCGGTTGTCTGGCAACCGGTTTCGTCTGGGCGCAGCATCATGGCGTGGTGATGGCAGTGGCGCAGGCGGGTGGACGCGGCGAGCTCCTCGCGGACCTGGCCGCCGGCCGCGTGCGGGCGGGCGTCAGCTTCGCCGGGCTCGCGTCGCACGGGCGGACGTTGCGGCTACGCCGCACCGGCTCTCGACTGGTCGTCTCCGGCAGGGCCGCGTTCGTCACCGGCTGGGGGTTGACCGATGTCCTCGGAGCGTGGGCGCACGACGCCGACCGCGCCGAGGATGTGATGGTGCTGGTACCGGAGGCGCAGCGCGAGCCGGGGATCGAGGCCACGCCCTTGGATCTGGTAGCGGCGCGGGCCAGTCGGACGGTCTCCCTGCGTTGGTACGACGTCGAGATGGACGAATCCGCCGTACTCGTCTCCCGACCCGCGGAGAAGCCGCCGTCGAACGCCGCGCTGTCGACCCGCCTGAACGGCGCGCTGGCACTCGGCACCTGCCGCTCGGCGCTGCGGACCCTGCGTACGGTCCGCGGCCCCGAGGCCGCAGCGGCGGTGCGCGCGGGTACGGCCGAGCTCGATGGGGTCCGCGCAGCGATGGACGGTGCCCTGGCCGATCTGGACGAGATGTATCGGCTACGGGGCCGTGCCGCCGATCTGGCGGTGCGGCTCGCGACCGCGGCCGTGGCGGCGACCGGCAGCGGCGCGGTGCTCGCCGGGTCGGATCCCGAGCGGCTGCTGCGTGAGGCGCTGTTCTGCATCGTGTGCGCGAGCCGCCCACAGATCCGCTCGGCCGTGCTCGGCCTCGCGGTGGGGGAGAAACAACGTGGATGAGGCGCGCCGATGGCGTGGCAGCGACGGTGCCGCCTGAGCGTGCTGGTTTTCCCACTCGCGCGCCGTGGGACGCTGAGATCATGAACCAACTCGGCGACGCGACCAGCCCTTACCTCCGCCAGCACGCGGACAACCCGGTGCACTGGCGGCAGTGGTCGCCTGAGGCCTTCGCCGAGGCCGAGCGGCGGGATGTGCCGGTACTGCTCTCGGTGGGATACGCGGCCTGCCACTGGTGCCACGTGATGGCGCACGAATCGTTCGAGGATCCCGCGACGGCGGCGCTGATGAACGACGGCTTCGTATGCGTGAAGGTCGACCGCGAGGAACGCCCCGATATCGACGCCATCTACATGAGTGCCACCGTCGCGATGACCGGCCAGGGTGGTTGGCCGATGACCTGCTTCCTGACGCCGGGTGGAGCCCCGTTCTACTGTGGCACCTACTACCCGCGGGAACCCCGCGGCGGTATGCCGTCCTTCACGCAGTTGCTCACCGCGATCGCGGACACGTGGCGCACGCGTCGCGGTGAGGTCGACGAGGTGGGTGCCGCGGTCGCGGCGCACCTCGCCGCCGCTGCGGGCGGCCTCCCCGAGGGCGCCGAGCCCACCCCGGTCCAACTCGACGCGGCGGTGGCCGCGCTGGTCGCGGACGAGGACCACGTGAACGGGGGATTCGGTGGGGCGCCGAAGTTCCCGCCGTCCGCGGCGCTCGAGGCGCTGCTCCGACACCACGAACGCACGGGCGACCCCGCTGCACTCGGCGTCGCGGAGCGGGCGGCCGAGGCGATGGCCCGCGGTGGTATCTACGACCGACTCGCCGGCGGGTTCGCCCGGTACGCCGTGGACTCTGCCTGGGTCGTGCCGCATTTCGAGAAGATGCTGTACGACAACGCGCTCCTGCTCCGGTTCTACGCGCACCTGGCGCGGCGTACGGGCTCGGTGACCGCCCGCGGTGTGGCCGACCAGACGGCCGACTTCCTGACCCGCGACCTCGGTGTAGGCGGTGCGTTCGCGTCGTCGCTCGACGCGGACACCGACGGGGTGGAGGGCGCGACGTACGTGTGGACTCCCGCGGAGTTGCGTACGGTGCTGGGCGCCGACGACGGCGATTGGGCTGCTGAGGTTTTCGCGGTGACTCCGGCGGGGACTTTCGAGCACGGCACCTCCACTCTGCAGCTGCCGATAGACCCTGACGACTCGGCGCGACTGGCGTCCGTGCGGTCGCGGCTGCTCGCGGCGCGGTCGCGGAGACCGCAGCCGCACCGCGACGACAAGGTGGTGACCGTGTGGAATGCGCTCGCGATCACCGCGTTGTGCGAGGCCGGTCGCGTTGCGGCGGCGGCCGAGGCGGCCGACTTTCTGGCCGAGATCCATTGGGACGGTGCAGTTCTGCGCCGAAGTTCGCTGGGCGGCGTGGTCGGTGAGGCGCCCGGCATGCTCGAGGATTATTCGGCGTTCGTCACCGCGCTGCTGACGCTGTACCAGCACACGGG
The DNA here is from genome assembly GCA_903970215.1 of Acidobacteriaceae bacterium. Taxonomy (GTDB): domain Bacteria; phylum Actinomycetota; class Actinomycetes; order Mycobacteriales; family Mycobacteriaceae; genus Tsukamurella. The sequence continues at coordinate 5,821 of CAJCHX010000355.1, read as the reverse complement.
TACGGAACGCTGGCGGTCCGTCGCGGAAGATGTTCTCGCCGCGGCGATCCCGCGGTTCACCGATCCGGATGCCGACGGGGGGTGGTACGACGCCCCCGCCGACGGCGAGCGGTTGCTGACCCGTCCGCGCGACCCGGCGGACGGCGCCACGCCGTCGGGCGCGAGTCTGATCGCCGAGGCCCTGACGTTCGCCGAGCACCTGCTCGACCCCGCATACTCCGCGCTCGCGGAGGCGACCCGCGCCCGGGGCGGCGTGTTGGTCGTCAAGGTGCCGCGCGGCGCCGGGCACCACCTCGCCGTCGCCGAGCAGGCCGCGGCCACGGTGATCGTCGCGATCGCCCAGGGGGAGGGGCTGGCGGATCTGGTCGCGGCGGCCCGCGAGTGGGCGCCGGGCGGCGCCGTCGTGCTCGCTGGACCGGCGGACTCGCATCCCCTGCTCGCCGGTCGGGGGCCGGTCGGCGGGCGCGCGGCCGCCTATGTGTGCCACGGCACGGTCTGTGCCTTGCCGGTCACCGACCGGGCCGCACTCGCGAGTGAGCTGGGGCGGTGATGTGTTACGGTCGATAGGTGATCAGCACGTATTGGCGCTTTATCGAGGCTCCGGGAGGGGCCGTCGATCGAGCAGCCGTGCGCGTTTGATCCTCGACACACCATCCCGGAGCCCAGGCAGCGAGAAATCGCTGCCTTTCTCGTTTTCGAGGGCGCCGGAGGAGAGCTGGTGCCCACCCAAAGGAAAGGCACCCTGCAGTGACCATCGAGCTCGACACCCCGGCCAGTACCTCGAACCGGCGGGTCAAGGCATTTCATGCGATCCCCTCGCCCGCGCAGTTGCGCGAGGAGCTTCCCCTGGCACCGAGGCTCGCGGCGCAGGTCGCGGCTGATCGCGGCGCGATCGCGGACGTACTCGCCGGGCGAGACCCGCGCTTGCTCGTGGTGGTGGGTCCCTGTTCGGTCCACGACCCGGTGGCTGCGCTCGACTACGCGCGCAGGCTGAAGCCGATCGCCGATCGGCTCGCCGACCGACTGCTGATCGTGATGCGGGTCTACTTCGAGAAGCCACGCACCACCGTCGGGTGGAAGGGCCTGATCAACGATCCGGCCATGGACGAGACGTACGACGTGCCCCGCGGACTGCGTACCGCCCGGTCGTTGCTGTTGGACATCCTCGAGGTGGGCCTACCTGTCGGGTGCGAGTTCCTCGAACCCACCAGCCCGCAGTACATCGCCGACACCGTCGCGTGGGGCGCGATCGGAGCTCGCACCACCGAGTCGCAGGTGCACCGTCAGCTCGCGTCCGGGTTGTCCATGCCGATCGGATTCAAGAACGCTACGGACGGAAATGTCCAGGTCGCCATCGACGGCGTTCGGGCCGCTGCGGCGCGGCACGTGTTCTTCGGTACCGACGACGACGGTGCCGCCGCGGTCGTGGAGACCGTGGGTAACGACAACTGTCACATCATCCTTCGCGGTGGCCGAACGGGGCCGAACTGGGACGCCGAGTCGGTCGGCGAGGCCGTGGCCGCGCTGGGCCGGGCCGGCCTGACGCCTCGCCTGATGATCGATGCGAGCCACGCCAATTCGGGCAAAGACCACGAACGTCAGGCCGAGGTGGCGCGGGAGATCGCCGCGATGATCGCTTCGGGCGACACGGACAGCGATGTGCGACAGGGTATCTCGGGGATGATGTTGGAGTCGTTCCTCGAGGCGGGTGCGCAGGATCCCGGCCCGGGGCCCTTGGTGTACGGGCAGTCGGTAACCGACAAGTGCATGGATTTCGCGACCACCGTGGGGGTTCTGCACACGCTGGCCGCCGCTGTCGACGCGGGTGTGCGCGCCTGCTGACGGGTCACCCGTCCTGGAAGCGCTGGGGCACAGCGTGATCTGTGCCCGAACCCGCATCGGTTCTCGCCACGCCGATCCAATCCAGTGCGCGGAGCTGAAATCCGGTGCAGTGCGCAGTCGAATATGCTGTGCTGCACTTCATTTCACCTCCGCGCGCCGTTCCGTCTCCCACGCTCCCCGGCTTCGCGTTACCCGACCCCGGACGTCGCGGGTCGCGTGAGCCGGGCAGTTCTTACTACGTGGATCCATATTTCGCGGTGATCAACTCGAGGTGAGTCGAGGACTTTCTCCGGTTAGCGTTGTCCGACACAATGTCGGAGCAACAGTCAAGGAGACAACCGTGAGTGAGATCGCCGTCATCACCGGCGCCAGCAGTGGGATCGGCGAGGCCACGGCCCGCCACCTGGTGCGCGCGGGATACGACGTCGTGCTCGGCGCGCGTCGGGTGGATCGGCTCGAGGCGCTGAAGTCTGCGCTCGAGGCGGAGTTCCCCGAACGCATCGTTTCAGCCCTGCCACTGGACGTCACCGACGTCGCGTCGGTGGATGCTTTCGTCGCGGCGATCGACCGCGCCGACGTGCTGGTGAACAACGCGGGCGGCGCCATCGGCAGCGAGTCGATCGCCGATGCCGACGAGGCCGACTGGCAGGCGATGTACGACACGAACGTCCTCGGCGTTCTGCGCGTGACGCAGCGCCTGCTGCCGAAGCTGCGGGAATCGCCGTCGGCCACCGTCGTGACGATCGGCTCGGTCGCGGCCCTCGTGCCGTACGTCGGCGGCGCCGGCTACAACGCGGCCAAGCACGCCGTCCGCGCCGTCACCCGGGTGTTGCGTCTCGAACTGCACGGTGAGCCGATCCGCGTCGCGGAGATCGACCCCGGCATGGTCGAGACCGAGTTCTCCGTGGTCCGCTACCGCGGCGACGAGGATGCCGCAGCCAAGGTCTACGACGGGGTCGACGCGCTGTCGGCGGACGACGTCGCGGACGCCGTGACCTGGGTTGTCACCCGGCCGCCCCACGTCAACATCGATTCGATCGTGATCATGCCGCGTGACCAGGTCGGTCCCGGCCAGGTGAAGAGAAGGGCGCCCTGATGGCAGGAGAACCCCCGCTTCTGCGGGTCAAGCATGCGGTGATCGAGCCGTTGCCCCTAGCAGTGCGGGCGTGGTTGGTGCGGCTGACCGCGCTGATCGCGTTCGTCGCCGTGTGGTGGCTGATCAGCGGGCTGCGCTGGGTGGATCCGCGATTCCTTCCCACTCCGTCGGCGGTGTGGCAGGCCGCGGTGCGCGCGAGCACCTGGCACCAGATCGCCCCTGGCGTCCCCCGCGAGGTGCTGGGCGAGCAGAACTACTTCCTCTGGGAGCACCTGGTGGCGAGTCTGCAGCGCATCTTCGCCGGTGTCGGCGCCGCGATCATCCTGGGGCCGATCATCGGCTTCCTGATGGGTACGTCGAAGGTGATCAACACGGTGATCGAGCCGTACATGAACTTCCTCCGCTCGTTGCCGCCGCTCGGCTACATCGGTCTGCTGATCGTGTGGTTCGGCATCGGTGACACCTCGAAGATCTGGCTGCTGTTCCTGGCCGCTTTCCCGGCGATCGCGATATCGACGGTCAACGGTGTGCAGGCGGTCAAGGAGGACCAGATCAACGCCGCGCGGGCCCTGGGTGCCAGCCGGTTGCAGACCGTCACCAAGGTCGTGTTCCCGGCGACGCTGCCCGAGGTGATCAACGGCATCCGGATCGCGGTCGGCTTCGCGTGGACCACGGTGGTGGCCGCCGAGCTGAACAACGGTATCCCCGGAATCGGCGGCCTGGCGTATCTCGCCGGGCAGCAGCTCAACACGGCGCTCACCATCGCCTGCATCGTGGTCATCGGCGTGACGGCACTCCTGCTGGACGCGCTCATCAAGTGGATCGGCGTTCTGGCCGTGCCGTGGAAGGGGAAGGCATGACACGCAACACCCCGTGGGGGAGGCTGACCCGCGCCGGCGCAGTCGCCGGCGTCGCGATCGCGCTGGCAGGAGGCCTGTCCGGCTGCATCGTCAAGTCCGGGCGCCCCGAGCAGTCGCGCGCCATCGGCGTCACGATCCCGTGCCCCGTCGCGCCCGACCCGAGCGTGACCGGGACCATCAGGATCGGCTGGCAGGAGATCCCGGACGGCGACGTCATCGTCAAGGACGCGAGCCTGCTCGAGACCTGCCTGCCGAACGCGAAGCTGGTGTGGAGCCAGTTCTCGTCGGGTGGTGACGTGATCCAGGCGTTCGGCGCGAACTCCCTCGACATCGGCCTGCTGGGCAGCGCGCCGGCGGCCAAGGCGCTGTCGGCTCCGCTGAACATCGACATGAAGGTCGTGTGGATCCAGGACCTCATCGGCCCCGCCGAGTCGCTGGTCGCCCGCGATCCGTCGATCAAGACCGTCGCCGACCTCAAGGGCAAGAAGATCGGTGTGCCGTTCGCCTCGACGTCGCACTACAGCCTGCTGACGGCGTTGGACAAGGCCGGCGTCGGGGGCGATGCCGATGTGATCAACCTGAGTCCGGACGCGATCCGTGGCGCCTGGGAGGGCGGCCAGATCGACGCCGCGTACATCTGGCAACCGACCCTCGGTCAGTTGCTGTCGGACGGTGCACACGTGCTGACGGACAGCTCGAAGGTGGCTGCCGAGGGATCCCCGACGTACGACCTCGAGGGTGCACGGTCCGATTTCGTTCGGAACAACCCGAAGTTCATGAAGATCTGGACCGCTGCTGAGGACTGGGCGGTCAAGCTGCTCCACGACAATCCGCAAGCGGCCTCGGTGCGGATCGCCGGACAGCTCGGGGTGCCGGTCAATCAGATCTTGGACCAGATCAAGGGCTACCAGTACTTCGACGCCGCCACCCAGGGCGGCCCGGACCACCTCGGCGGTCAGCTCGGGGCGGACCTGCGCAACACGGCGCAGTTCCTGCTGCAGCAGGGCCAGGTGAACGCGGTCGGTTCGCCGGAGACGTACGAAGCCGCCGTCTATTCGGACGCGGCCCGGGAAGTGGGGAAGTCATGAGCGAGGCGGAGCGGGTCGTCCTGACCGGGGCGAGCAAGACCTACGAAACCGCGTCGGGGCCGACCATCGCGCTCTCCGCGACCGACCTGACCATCGAGCCGGGCGAGTTCGTGAGCATCGTCGGGCCGTCCGGATGTGGCAAGACCACGCTGCTCCAACTTCTGGCCGGCTTCCTGTCGCCGACCGACGGGACCGTGGTCGTCGGCGGCAAGGCGGTGTCCGGCCCGGCTGCCGATCGCGGCGTCGTGTTCCAGGCGCCCACGCTGTACCCGTGGCTCACCGTGCGGGGCAACGTCGAATTCGGGCCCAAGGTGCGTGGTGTCGCCAAGGCCGAGCGCCGCTCCCGGACCCAGGCCATGCTGGACCTGGTCGGATTGGGCGACTTCGGTGACAAGCGTCCCTACGAGCTGTCCGGCGGAATGCAACAGCGGGCGCAGATCGCGCGCGTGTTGGTCAACGACCCGGCGATCATCCTGATGGATGAGCCGTACGGCGCGCTGGACGCGCTGACCCGCGAGCGGCTGCAGGTGGACCTGCTGAAGATCTGGCGGCGGGCGGGCAAGACCATCGTCTTCATCACCCACTCGGTGGAGGAGGCGACGTTCCTGTCGACTCGGGTGCTGGTGATGAGCGCCCGCCCCGGGCGGGTGATCGTGGACCGCCGCATCGAGTTGCCGGGGGACACCTCGGATGGCGTGCGCGATCCGGGCGTCGTCGCCACGCCGGAGTTCAACGCCATCAAGGGGGAGCTGGCGAAGGCCATCTACGACGCGCACGGCTGAGTCTGCTCGATCGGCCGGGGTCTCCGCGCGGTGCGCGGAGTTGCCTCAAAAAGTGGGCGAAAGTTCCCTCCAAACGGGAACTTTCGCCCACTTTTCGGTGTGGATCGGCCCCAGCGGGCCGACACCATGGCTCCGACTCCGAATCGGTGGTCG
>CAJCHX010000354.1 GCA_903970215.1 Acidobacteriaceae bacterium | reverse complement strand
GTCGGTCACCGTCAGGTTCTGCTCGTCGAAGACGCTCTCGACCGATCCGACGATCGCCTGCGTCGTCCGGGTTCCGTGCTTGAGCAACAGCCGCGAACCGACGCGCAACGGCTTGTCCGCCAGCCAGCACACCGTGGCGCTGAACTGCTGACGCGGCTCTGGCGCACCGTCGGCGGCCACGATCGTGTCCCCCCGGGACGCGTCCACGTCGTCGGCCAAGATCAGCGTGATGCTGCGACCGGTGTGTGCGAACGGCAGCTCGCCGTCGGCGGTGTCGATCCGTGCGATGGTGCTGCGAGTGCCCGACGGGAGCACGAGCACCTCGTCGCCGACGGTGACGGTGCCCGCCGCGACCTGACCTGCGTAACCGCGGTAATCCGGGTACTCCGACGTTCGCGGGCGGATCACGTACTGAATCGGGAACCGGAAGCCGATCGGTGCCGTGTCGGGGTCGGTCGGGATCGACTCGAGATACTCCAGCAGCGACGGGCCGCCGTAGTACGGGGTGTTCGCCGAGCGCGACGCGACGTTGTCGCCGTGCAGCGCCGACACGGGGATGGCGTGGACGGACTCGTCGGGCCAGCCCAGCGAGCTCATCATCTGGTGGAACTCGCCCGAGATCTGGGCGAACACCGCGGCCGGGTCGTCTACCAGGTCGATCTTGTTGACCGCCAGCACCACATGTGGGACACCCAGCAGGCGGATCACCGCGGCATGGCGGCGTGTCTGCTCGATCACGCCCTTCCGCGCGTCGGTGAGCAGCACGACCACCTGAGCGGTCGACGCGCCCGACACCGTGTTCCTCGTGTACTGCACGTGCCCCGGAGTGTCGGCCAGGACGAACGACCGGTTGGGGGTCGCGAAGTATCGGTACGCCACGTCGATGGTGATGCCCTGCTCGCGCTCGGCGCGCAGGCCGTCGACCAGCAGCGACAGGTCGGGGGTGTCGAGACCCTTGTCGACCGACGCACGGGTCACGGCGTCGATCTGGTCGGCGAGCACCGACTTGGTGTCGTACAGCAGCCGACCGACCAGCGTGGACTTGCCGTCGTCGACGGAGCCCGCGGTCGCGAGGCGCAGCAGCTCGGGGGAGCGCATCAGAAGTACCCTTCCTTCTTCCGGTCCTCCATGGCGGCTTCGGATACCCGGTCGTCGCCGCGCGTCGCTCCCCGTTCGGTGAGCCGCGATGCCGCGACCTCGGCGAGGATCGCCTCGTTGTCGCCCGCCTCGGACAGCACCGCACCGGTGGTGGAGCCGTCACCGACGGTGCGGTAGCGCACCGACAGCCGCAGCAGTTCCTCGCCGTCGCGGGGGCCGCCCCACACACCAGGAGTCATCCACATGCCGTCGCGCTGGTACACGTCGCGCTGGTGGGCGTAGTAGATCGACGCGAGCGGGATGTCCTCGCGGGCGATGTAGCGCCACACGTCCAGCTCAGTGAAGTTGCTCAGCGGGAAGACGCGCACGTGCTCGCCCGGTGCGTGCCGGCCGTTGTACAGGTTCCAGAGCTCGGGGCGCTGCCGCTTCGGGTCCCACTGGCCGAACGCGTTGCGGAGGCTGAAGATGCGCTCTTTGGCGCGGGCCCGCTCCTCGTCCCGGCGGCCGCCGCCGAACACGGCATCGAACTTCAGGTCTGCGATGGCCTCGAGGAGGGGAACGGTCTGCAGGGGGTTGCGGATGCCGTCGGCACGCTCGGTGAGCCGGCCGTCGGCGATGTACTCCTCGACGGACGCGACATGCAGCCGCAGGTTGTGCCGCTCGACGACCTCGTCGCGGAACTGCAACACCTCGGGCAGGTTGTGTCCGGTGTCGACGTGCAACAGCGCGAACGGCAGCGGCGCCGGCCAGAAGGCCTTGATGGCGAGGTGCAACAGCACCGTCGAATCCTTGCCTCCCGAGAACAGGATCACGGGCCGCTCGAATTCGCCCGCCACCTCCCGGAAGATATGGATCGCCTCGGATTCGAGCGCGTCCAGCGTCGACAAGGGTGCGGCGGACGAGTCCGTCGGTACTGTTGTGGCCTCGGTCATGAGCTGTGAAGTCCGCATTCTGTCTTGGCGCGCCCGGCCCACCGGCCGCTACGCGGATCCGAGCCCGGCTCGGGCTTGTTGGTGCACGGTGCGCAGCCGATCGAGGGGTAGCCCTCGTCGACCAGTGTGTTCACCAGGATGCCGTGCTCTTCGATGTAGTCCTGCATCTGCTCGTCGGTCCACGCCACGATCGGGTTGATCTTGACCAGACCGAAGCCCTCGTCGAACGAGATCGCCGGGGCGTGCGCGCGGGTGGGCGCCTCGACCCGACGGATACCGGTGACCCATGCGGGGTAACCGGCCAGCGTGGTACGCAGTGGCACCACCTTGCGCAAGCGGCAGCACTCGTTGGGCTCCCGGGCGAAGAGGTCTTTGCCCAACGCCGCGTCCTGCTGGTCCACGGATTGTTCGGGCGTCACATTGAGGATGTCGACCTGGTAGACGGCCTCCACGGCGTCGCGCATGCCGATCGTCTCGGGGAAGTGGTAGCCGGTGTCGAGGAACAGCACCTTCGGTCGCTCCTGGACCTGCCTGGCCAGGTGCACCAACACGCCGTCCTGCATGTTCGACGCGACCAGAAAGTCGTCCCCGAAGGTGTCGACCGTCCACCGCAGAAGCGTCAGCGCGTCGGCGTCGCCGAGCTCGGCGGCACCGCGGCGGGCGATCGTGCGGAGTTCGTCGGCCGACGCGGTGCGGGATGCCCGAGGGGAATTCCCCGTCGCTACGCTCGCCCGTGGTGCGCTCATCTCAGGTCCTCTTCCGCGGCGCGCACTGCCCACTGCGCGAAGCGCTCGTCGCCTTCACGCTGGGCCGCGAACTTTCGCACCACTCGCTCGATGTAGTCCCCGAGTTCGGTCGACAGCACCTTGTGCTGGCGTAGTTTGCGACCGAAGCCGCTGTCGAGCCCGAGGCTTCCACCAAGGTGAACCTGGAAGCCCTCGACTTGATTCCCCTCGTGATCGTCCACGAGCTGGCCCTTGAAGCCGATATCGGCGATCTGCGAACGGGCGCAGCTGTTGGGGCAGCCGTTGATGTTGATCGTGATCTGCAGGTCCAGCTCGCTGTTGAGGTCGGCGAGCCGCTGCTCGAGCTCGGGCACCAGAGCCTGCGACCGCTTACGGGTCTCGACGAAGCTGAGCTTGCAGAACTCGATACCGGAGCAGGCCATCAGGTTGCGTCGCCAGATCGACGGGCGGGCCTGCAGACCCAGCGGCCGCAGCTCCTCGATCAGCGGCTCGACCGCCTCCTGAGCGACGCCGATTACGATCAGCTTCTGGTACGGGGTGAACCGAACGCCGCGAGCACCGGCGCGCTCGGCACCGTCCGCGACCTTGGTGAGGATGGTGCCCGACACGCGCCCGGCGATCGGGCTGAACCCCACCGAGTAGGTGCCGTCCTTGAGCTTCTGGACGCCGACGTGGTCGCACTGGCTGGTGAGCGGCTCGGGCGCCGGTCCGTCGATCAGCTTGCGGCCCAGGTACTCGTCCTCGAGGACCTGGCGGAACTTCTCGATGCCCCAGTCCTTGATGAGGAACTTCAGCCGCGCCTTCGCCCGCAGTCGGCGATAGCCGTAGTCGCGGAAGATGGAGACCACGGCCTCCCAGACGTCCGGTACCTCGTCGAGCGGGATCCATGCGCCCACCCGTTGCGCCAGCATCGGGTTCGTGGACAAGCCGCCGCCGACCCAGAGATCCAGGCCAGGCCCGTGTTCGGGGTGGACGACGCCGATGAACGCGATGTCGTTGATCTCGTGCGCCACGTCTTGGAGGCCCGAGATGGCGGTCTTGAACTTGCGGGGCAGGTTCGAGAAGCGCTTGTCGCCGATGTAGCGGCGGACGATCTCATCGATCGCAGGGGTGGGGTCGATCACCTCGTCGGGAGCGAGGCCGGCCAGTGGCGATCCGAGGACCACGCGGGGGCAGTCGCCGCATGCCTCGGTGGTCTGTAGGCCCACACCCTCGATCCGCTTCCAGATCTCCGGCACGTCCTCGACGCGGATCCAGTGGAACTGCACGTTCTCGCGGTCCGACAGATCGGCGGTGTCGCGGCCGAACTCCGTCGAGATCCCGCCCAGCACCCGCAGCTGCTCGGTGGTGAGCGCTCCGGCGTCGCACCGGATACGCATCATGAAGTGGTCGTCCTCGAGGAGGTCGATGTTGTCGTCACCGGTGAAGGTGCCGTCGTAGCCGGCTCGGCGCTGCGTGTACAGGCCCCACCAGCGGAACCGGCCCCGCAGGTCGGCCTTGTCGATCGAGTCGAACCCCTGTTTGCTGTAGATGTTCTCGATCCGCGCCCGAACGTTGAGCGGATTGTCGTCCTTCTTGCTCTGCTCGTTGGCGTTCAGGGGTTCGCGGTAGCCGAGCTTCCACTGGCCCTCGGATCTGCGTGCCTTGGGCCGGGGCTTGCGCGCCGGTGGGGCGTCGGCGGTCGACGTCATAAAGGGTGTGCTCCTGGACTCGAGATGAGGGAAAGCGTGGCGTCGGGGCTGGTTCGGCGCGCACGCTTGGCCGGCGGGACGGCTAACAGCAGCAGCTGCAGACCCGCAGGAAGTCGATGTGCCGACGCGAAGCCAGCAGAGCACCCTGTCCGTTCATCGATCACTATTCTGCCACCTGGACGGCACGATCCTGGAATCGGACTGCCAGACTGGTGCCGTGACCTCGGCAGACGGCGAATCCGACCTGATCGCGTCGCGCACTGCGGCGGCCGTCCGCGCGGCCGGCCCCGCCGGCGACCCGTTCGGGCTGTACATCCACGTACCGTTCTGCGCGACCCGGTGCGGATACTGCGATTTCAACACCTACACCGCTGGCGAGCTGGGGGGATCGTCGTCGCCGCAGGCGTGGGCCCGGGCTCTGGACGGCGAGCTCGCCGCGGCGGCCGCGATCGTGGGGGACACCCCGGTGTCGACGGTGTTCGTGGGCGGCGGGACGCCGTCGCTGCTCGGGGGCGCGGGGCTCGCGGACGTGCTCGGCACGGTCCGCCGGCACCTGCGGCTCGCCGATGACGCCGAGGTGACCACCGAGTCCAATCCGGAGTCGGTGTCGCCGGAATTCTTCGATGTGCTGCGGACCGCGGGCTTCACCCGGGTCTCGCTGGGTATGCAGTCGGCCGCGCCACACGTGTTGCGCGTGCTCGACCGCACCCACACCCCGGGCCGCGCGGTCGACGCGGCGCGGGAGGCTCGTGCGGCCGGGTTCGAGCACGTCAACCTCGATCTGATCTACGGCACACCCGGTGAGTCCGACGACGATCTGCGCGCGTCCGTCGACGCGGTCCTGTCCGCGGGCGTCGATCACGTGTCGGCGTACGCCCTCATCGTGGAGGAGGGGACGGCACTTGCTCGCCGAATCCGGCGCGGCCAGGTCCCGCCCGTCGACGACGACGTCCTGGCCGCTCGATACGAGCTGGTGGACACCGCCCTGCGTGCCGCCGGTTTCGACTGGTACGAGGTGTCCAACTGGGCGCGCGGGTCCGGGGCGAGCGCAGCGATGGGGGTTTCGGCTGGGGCGAGCGCAACGACGGGAACTTGGTCCAGTGCACGGTGCCGCCACAACGAGCTGTATTGGGAGGGCGCCGACTGGTGGGGTGCCGGCCCGGGCGCGCACAGCCATCTGCGGGGGACCCGGTTCTGGAATGTCAAGCATCCGGCTCGATATGCGGCCGCTGTCGCGGAGGGGCGGCTTCCGGTGGCCGGGCATGAGGTGCTCACCGACTCCGAACGACACGTCGAGGACGTGATGCTGCGGGTCCGGATGCGCTCCGGCCTACCCGCGGCGAGCCTGTCTCCCGACGAGCGTGACCGGGCCGATGCCGAGGTCCTGGCCGGGAACGTGGTCGCCGTGCCCGGCTCCGACGGCCGTAGATATGTGCTCACGGACGCAGGCCGACTGGTCGCCGACGGGGTGGTGCGCCGGGTACTCGGCTGACGGTGGTCACGATCGCGGTCTGGCGGGCCGAGCACCGCTGTCACAGCGATGGCCGATCCCGTGGGGTGCGATCGTGACCACGTCAACGTGCGAGTCGGCGCCCGAGGTGATCGCCTCGGCGGATCATGCGCAGGAGGCCCTGTTCCATCTCCTCCCACCGGTATAGGACGTCGTGCCAGGTCAGGCGTACAACCTCGTAGCCGAGTGCTTTGGCTTTCTGGTCGCGTGTGCGGTCGGGTTGGTAGTTGTCGCCCGTGTGATGCGCCACGCTGTCCACTTCGACGATCAGCGATCGCCCGATGAGGATGTCCACCCGTCCCACGCCGCGGATGGTGACTTGGATATCGAGCCGCACGTTCCTGCGACGCAGCCGGATGCGCACCAGCGACTCGGTCCCGGATTCGGCTCGTGGATCGACGTGATCGAGCAGGCGGTGCACCCGTGCCGGCGCTCCGCTGAGCACGTCACCCAGATCGGACATCTGCAGCTCCGGATGCTGGTGGAGCACGGAATCGCAGGCTGCTATGAAGTCCTCTCCGGGAAGGCACCGCGCGGCGCAGGCGAGCGCGGGCAGCAGCGGATCCACTGCCACCCGCGGGGCGGGCAGCTCGCGGTGGGCGGAGCAGTAGATGCGCGAGTCGACGCGGCGGCGGTGGTCGGACGCGCGTACGTGGAGCACGCGGCCGGGCGGGACCCAGATCCCGTGATGCTCGAGGGCGGAGACGCAGCCGACCACTCCGCCGGAACGGACGGCCGCGACGACTGCGGCATCGGAGGTGCTGGTCGAATACCAGCCCGGCCGGATCACGGACATCGTCCCCGCTCGGATGGACCGTCGGATCTGGGCCGGCGTCCAGCCCACTCTGAGCAGTTCGGGTCTGGCCACCACGCCGCCTGGCGCATCCGGGTACGCGGTCGAGAATTCCCCCATCCGTCGATCGTCGACCGTGCAACGAACCCGCGGAAGCCCCCGAACCGCCACCTGTGGATGGACCGCCGTCCATCCACAGGTCACGATCGCAGTGGGGTGGGCCGGGCATCGCTGTGACGGCGATGCCCGCCCCCACGGGCCGCGATCGTGACCGCCTGACGCGAAGTTCAGTACCGACGCAGTGGTCGAATCGGCCGTGAGCCGGGCCGGACGGCGTGTCTGCCGTACGACTCGGCGCCGGACGAGGGCCCAGCGGGCCCCGGTGTGTCGGTCCGGGGCGGCAGCGTGAGATTGGCGAGCGGTGAGCGGACCCCTGCTCCCGCATCGACCGGCGGATGGTCGGGTATCACGGCGTCGTAGTCGTATACCCGGCAGTGCAGGATCGTGCGGTTCCGCAGTGCCGAGCGGACGGCGCGGTGGAGGCCGTCCTCGAGGTACATGTCGCCGCGCCACGACACGGCGTGGGGGAACAGGTCGCCGAAGAAGGTGGAGTCCTCGGACAGCAGCCGGTCGAGGGCGAGCACTGTCGTGGTCGTGATCAGCTCGGACAGCCGAACCTGTCGCGG
>CAJCHX010000353.1 GCA_903970215.1 Acidobacteriaceae bacterium | reverse complement strand
TCTTCGGATTGCAGTGGCTGCGTAAGGCAGTGCTGCGGGCTTCGGGCCACAAGCCGATGCATGATGAAGCGGCAGCATTCCAGCAGGAGGTCGGTGCCGCACGGGTGGCGCCCCACGGTGGCCGCGGTGTGGTCGGTGATTGGTATGCGTTCACGTTGTCGTTCAAAGGCGTGTTCCTCGAGGGCCTCGAGGTCGTGTTCATCGTGGTGACCTTCGGCGCCAACCAGCACGATGTGCCGCTCGCCGCGCTCGGTGCTGCGCTGGCCGTGGTCGCGGTGACCGTCGCCGGTGCCGTGGTCCGGGCGCCACTGGCGCGTGTTCCCGAGAACACTATGAAGTTCATCGTCGGCGTGATGCTTACCTCGTTCGGCATCTTCTGGGCCGGTGAGGGCGCGGGCGTGCAGTGGCCGCACAGCGATGCGGCCCTGCTGGCACTGGTGCCGGCAGTGGCGGTAGCAGCGTTGGTCGCCGCAACTGTGCTTGCACGGGTCGTGTCCGCACCGATATCGGGGCCTCGACCGTGACCGCGATCAAAGCATTCCTGGCATTCTGGTACGACTTCGTCGTCGGTGACGACTGGGTCGCCGCCGTGGGCGTCGTGGCCGGCGTACTACTCACCGCCGTCCTCGCCCATTGCGGCATCAACGCCTGGTGGTTGCTGCCCGTGCTGGTCGCGGTCGTGTTCGGAATATCGTTGCGTCGCGCCGTTCGCGCCCCCTAGGCGGCCCGCGCGTGCAATTCGTCGAGCTTGGCCAGGATGGCGGGCACCTGGTCGAGCAACTCGAGCTTGTCCGACAGTTCGACGAGCAATTGCTTGATGTCGGTGACGACGCCGCGAACGTCCGTCAGAGTGTCCGCCACGTCGGTGAGTGCAGCATCGACGTGACCGAGCTTGGTGTCGACGGTGGTGAGAGTGGCGTCGACGGTCCCAAGCTTCACGTCCACACTGCTCAACGTGGTACTCACCTGCGCGAGGGTTCCATCCACCCGGCCCAACGTGGCGTCCGCACTGGTCAGAGTCCGGTCGGCGCGACCGATGATCTCGGTGGGGTTCTTCGGGAGCAGGCCCATGTGGTTCCTCCTTGGACGGGGCGTTTCAGGTCAACTTACTCCATAGTCAGTTCGATGCGGGGTAAACCCGTCGTCAGATCATCAATGCGATGTCGGTTGCGTTCTGCACCACCGTCGCGGCGGCACCTGCGCTCCAGATCACCGACACCGAGATGCGCATCCTCGCCGAAGGCGGCGCATTCGAAGCCGGCCAGCCCGTCCTCGTGCGACGGCAGCCGGTGAGCGCCGAAACCGCCGAGGCGGACGAACCATCAGGTGCCCGAGCACAGCAGGAACAGTCCAGCTCAAGCGGTGTAGTCCCGGTGTAATCTGCGACCGGTGAGCAGCGACGGGCGGTCCAGAGCCGCGGCCATTCGACAGCAGTCGGTTCACCACGGTCGGCGCGCGGTCACGGTGGGGCGTACGACGGTTCGCGACTCCGTTCGGTGGAAGGACGCCGAAGCCGACGCGGTGGTCCTGATCGGCACCGGATTGTCGATGGCGCTACCGCTCGCGGTCGGTGTTCTCACCGGGTACGTGGCGGAGGGGATGCTCGCGTGCCTCGGTGCCCTGGTGGTGTCCAGTAGCGCCCACGAGGGCTCGCTGGGCTACCGGATCGTCGACATCGCCCGCACGACGGCCGCGGGCTCCTGCGGTGTCGCGTTCGGTATCGCCTGTAGTCATGGAATTCCGCCGGTCCTGACGATTGTCGCGGCGGCCCTAGCAGCAACTCTGGGCGGAGCCCGTCGGGACTGGGCGAAGCTGACCGCACTGGCGATCGCCTTCATGTTCGTCGCAGTCTCGTTGCCTCCGGCTCTCCCGGGTGTGGCCGAAGTGTGGTGGTTCGCGGTGGGCGCGGCGACGGGAGGTCTGATCACGCTGATCGCGGTGGGGTTCGAGATCCACGTGAGGGGCCGGCCCGTGACGCCGGCACCGCATGCGCGTGCTCTCGGCGCGGACCTCGCTGCGTGGCGTGGTCGCCTGCGCACCCTGCGCGGCTGGGTGTATCCCCTCCGCCTGACGTCGTGCCTCACCGTCGGTTTCCTCGCAGCACAGGCGCTCCACCGGCCCCACTCGTATTGGGTCATGCTCACCGTCGCACTCGTCGTACAGCGCGATCACCGAGCCGCGCTGAGCCGGACCATCGAGCGTGGACTCGGTACGGCCATCGGCGTTCTCGTCGGATCGGCCGTCCTGGCGGTGCCCGTCACCTTCGCGGTGGTCGCCGTGGGTGTCATCGGGGCGGTCCGGCCGTACCTCAAACAGGCGAACTACACCGCCTACACGATCGCCATGACGCCCTTGGTGGTGATTCTCCAGGGTATGGGCCGTCCGATGCCGGACGTCCTGCTGATCGATCGGCTCGTCGACACCGCAATAGGGTGCGGTATCTCGTTGGTATTCGGTCTGGTGATCTGGTGGCCTCTGCTGAGCGGTGACGCCGGTCGGCCCGTAGGGATGAATCGACCGAGCCGATAGTGGGGCGCTATTCGGCGGTCTTCGCCCTACGAATCACGGCGAACGTCCAGGGCAGCCCGAATAGCAGGACGAGTGATGCTGCCAGAATTTCAGGGGCGGGTCGTAGGAACGCGATAAGGACGGATAGTGGGCATGTCACCACGCAGACGGCCGCCAGCGGACGATAGAGGGACCGCTTGTGATTCCACGCCGCGAGGCATGTGATCTGGGCTGCGATGAAAACCAGTATCACGACTGCGCCGCCGCCGAGCACCCACGCGACGGGTGGATCGGTCCGGCTGGCAGCAGCGTGTGTGACGAGTGCCGTCATAGCAGCGCCCATTCCGGCGATCGCGGCGGAGATGGGCAGATGACCAAGTATCCACATGAGCGGCACTAGCCCGCTCGCACGCGGTTCGCGGTGCGCGACGAAGTCGAAATAGGTCCACCACGACCCGAATCCGACGAGGATCGCAGTCAGGCCCACGGCGAGCGACATCGTACGGGTCGGGTGAGCGGCAAGGCCGGTCACGACCCCGGTGACCGTCTCGCCGAGCACGATGATGACGAAGGCGCCGAACCGCTCGGCAAGCGACTCGGTGATCACCAGGCTGGCGACAACGGTCGGCGATGCGGTGGCGAACATGCCGACGATCGCGAGCAGATACAGCGCAGCCATCATCGCCCAGGCGGCGGGCCGGAGGTCGGCCGACAGCGCCGCAGAACCGGCGAGGGCGCCGGCGATCGCCAGAGTGGCCCAGACGTACAGCCGTGACGTCGGGGCGAAGTCCGCGGTGTCGCCCCGGCTGGCGCGCCACCAGAGGAACGCGAGAAATCCGAACAGTAGTGCTGCGTCGATGGCGAAGGCGCGGCCGAGCGCGCCGCCCGCCCCAGGGATGAACGCCCCGAGCGGGACCAGAAGGAGTACCTGAGCGAGAAAGGTGTTGCGCGCCCGAACGTCTTCTCGGCCGTGCAATTCGTGATGCAGAGTGCCGTTGAGCCACGCGATCCACACGATGGCGAAGACCGCCGCGAACCGAGCAAGGCCGCCCGCGGTCAGGTCTTGGGAGAAGCGATGGGCCGCTTGCCCGACCAGGACCACCACGACCAGGTCGTAGAACAGTTCGAGCGGACCGACAGATCGATCACGCAGGATGTCGCCGTGCGGGCGGGGCGCCTGCCACAACTCGGCCCGCAGCCGCCGCAATACCTCGTGATTCATCGTCTCCGTCATTCGTGCGAATGGTCTCCGGTTGCCCAATGTAGGTGACGGCTGTTCCCCACCTGTGCCCTGTATCGGTCGAATTCGGATCTCGGGTCACGCGCGCTCCCCTTCGCGCGTGCCGGTCAGGAACTCGATGAGTCCGAATGGTGCCCGGTCCCCCAGGCAGAGGTCCAGGATCACGTGCGCGTCGGCGGCTTCCGACGCGCTGCGGGCGAACATCGCCTCTTCGAACGCGTCGAGTGCGGCTTCGATGTCGCCGGGATGGGCGGCGATCGCGGATCCGAGTTCGGCACCGTCGAACATCGCCAGGTTCGCCCCCTCGCCCGACGGTGGCATCAGGTGCGCGGCGTCACCGAGCAGGGTCACCCCCCGCACGCGGTCCCATCGGTGTTCGTTCGGGAGCGTGTGGATCATCCGTAGGGTCGGTGGCGCCTCGCCGTCAGTGATCAGTGCCCTCAGTTCCGTTGCCCACCCGTCGAATTCGGCCGCGATCCGGGCGGTCGCTGCGGCGGCGTCGGCGAAATCGATCGCTGTGAACCACTCGGCGGGCCGGCTCAGCTCGACGTACGTGTGGAGCACCCCGTTCGCTTCGCGGTGGGCGGCGATCCCCTTTCCGGGGGTGAGCGCCGACATGGCGCCACTGCCGACCGCTGCAGCTGCCGCGGGGTGCCGCTCGTCGGCGTCGTACAGGTACGTCTCGACGAACGACGTGCCGACGTACCGGGGCTTGGCGTCCGAGAGTAGCGGCCTGATCTTCGACCACGCGCCATCCGCGCCGACCAGGAGGTCGGTGGTGACGGTCGCGCCGTCGGCGAACGTCAGTGCGTGTCGACCCGCTCCCAGGGAGGCCGCGCTGGTGACCTTCCGGCCCCAGCGGATCGTCCCGTCGGGCAGCGAGTCGATCAGAATCCGCCGGAGGTCTCCGCGGAGCACCTCGGGGCGGTGGCCGACGCCGTCGTCGGGCTCGTCGAGCAAGACCGTGCCGTGCTGGTCGAGTATGCGCGAGGCCTCACCGCCGTGGTGGATGATGGAGCGGAATTCGCTGCCGAGACCCGCCGCCTCGAGCGCGCGCTGACCGTTGTGCTCGTGGATGTCGAGCTGGCCGCCCTGCGTTCGGGCCTGCGCGGACGGGTCCGCCTCGTAGACCGTCACCGGAATGCCGTGGAGGCCGAGGACGCGTGCCAGGGTGAGGCCGCCGAGACCTGCGCCGACGATCGTGACCGATGTCGTCATCGTTGCCCCTTTCATCGGGTTACTGGAACTCTGTTCCAGGCCCATCTTGGAACATCGTTCCACCCATGTCAAGATGGTGTGTATGGTCGCCGAGACGCAGCGCGAGATGCAACGAACCAGGACTCGACGGTCGGAGCGGCGAACCGACGCGCTCTCGAAAGCGCGCATCGTCGAGGCAGCGATCGAGATCCTCGACACCGATGGCGAGGCCGCGTTGACCTTCCGCGCGCTCGCCGCACGCCTGGCCACAGGCAGTGGGGCGATCTACTGGCACGTCGCCAACAAAGACGAGCTCCTCGCAGCCACCACCGACCACGTCGTCGCCCGGGTGATGACCGACGTGGTCGGCGGGCCGGAACCACGGGAGGAGCTCCGGGCCATCGCCCTCGGGGTGTTCGACGCGATCGACGACCACCCGTGGGTCGGCACCCAGCTGTCGCGCGCGCCGTGGCAGTCTGCGCTGCTGCAGATATTCGAAGGCATCGGCGGCCGGCTTCAGACGCTCGGCATCCCTCAGGCGGTGCAGTTCGACGCCGCGTCGGTGCTGGTGAACTACGTTCTCGGGGTGGCCGGCCAGAACGCCGCCAACGCCCGCCTGCATGCCGACGGGCCCGGTCGTGCGGAGGTCCTCGGGGCGGTGGCACAGCGATGGGCCGGGCTCGACCCGGCGGAGTATCCGTTCGTGCACCAGGTGTCGGCACAGCTGGCCGAGCACGACGACCGTGAGC
>CAJCHX010000352.1 GCA_903970215.1 Acidobacteriaceae bacterium | reverse complement strand
GGGTATCGATCAGTGCAGTGGTGTCCTGCGCCATCGGCCAGCTCGACAGCTTCGCTATCGCCGTCCGCGCTCGCGGGTGCACGTACACCAGCTGGCCGTGGATCCCCAAGCACAGCAACACTTTCGCATCCCCACGCCGTACGAACCAGAACTGGTTGCGGTACCAACCACCGGGCAACACAGGCTCGTTCGGCGTATTTGCGAACGCAGCGCGCACACCCTCCCCCGGATTGAACGACTCGGCGATCCAGCGTTCCGGGACCACCTGCCGGTAGCCCACGGCTCCGTCGTCGCACAATAGGAGGCCGAACCGCGCCAGATCGCGCAACGTCGCACAGATACCACCGTCGTGCATGGCCGCACCCGTGGCGTCCACGGTCACGTAGGCGTCGTCCCGAGCACCCATCGGCTGCCACAGCAACTCGGAGATCAAATCGTAAGTCCGTGTGCCCGATACGCTTTCACAGATCCATCCAAGCATGTCGGTGTCTATGGACCGGTAGACGAAGTTCCGGCCGTGCGGCCCGTCCACCCCCAGAGTGGCGATGTAGTCGTAGAGGCCCGCAGGGTCACCGGGACGACGCGGCGCCCATCCGGCCGAACGCTCCATGACGCGCACCTCGGCGTCGGGATTCGTGTACTCCTCGCTGAACCGCACCCCGGTGCGCATGTCCAGGACGTCCCGCACCGTCGCCGAGGCGTAGCCCGACGCGGCGACCGCCGGCACGTAGTAGGACACCTCGCGGTCGACGTCCAACAGCCCCTGCTCGCGCAGGATCCCGGCGACGCAACCCAGAATCGATTTCGACACCGACATGACGAGGTGCCGGGTCGAGGCAGTCATCTCCCCGCGGTACTGCTCGCTGACCACCGCCCCGTCGTGGACCGCGATGAAACCGTCGGTGACGGTGTCGTCGAGCACGCCCGCGACGGTGGCGACGCCGGAGCCCACCCGATCGACCGGGATCGACAGGTCGACCGGCAGCCCCGCCGGGGTCGCGCGCGGTAGCGGAGCGCCGTGCGAACCGAGGATGGGCGCCGTAGGCATCACCTCCGCCACGTGCTGGAACGACCAGCGCAGATAGGCCGGGTCCTGCCACTCGCTCAGGTCGGGGACCTCAGCCCTGAGGTCGGTCATCGATGGCTCCTTCGCATCGGTTGGGGGGCACTCATCAGGTGTGGGCCTCTTCGGGTGGGGATACTGACCTACCATCGGTGCTCGTGACAGACGCTCTGGGCGATTCGGGCGCGGGTGCCGACGCGCACACGTGGCAAACGCCACCGTACAACCGGTGGGCGTTCTGGAACGTGGACCGCATCCTCCCGGTGCGGACGATCCCCCACGCCGAGGTCCCGCGGCCGCTCCCGTCGGCACCTGCTGCGTCGGTGGTCGGCCTGCCGGATCTCCTCGCCCTCCCGGTGATGGACGTGACCGGCGCCCCTACCACCGTCGGCGCGGTGTTCGCGGAGACCTACACCGACGCCTACGTGATCTGCCATCGCGGCGAGGTCGTGGCGCAGTGGTACGGCACTGCGGGTGGTCCAGACCACAGGCACGCCATCATGTCGATCACCAAGTCGGTGGTCGGCTGCGTGGCGGGCACGCTGACCGCCGACGAGCTGCTCGATCCCGATCGCCCGGTCACCGACTACGTCCCGGAGCTGGCGGGGAGCGGCTACGCCGGCGCCCGGGTGCGAGATCTGCTGGACATGCGCACCGGAGTCGCGTTCCGCGAGGCCTACTTCGACCCCACGTCCGAGATCCGTTCCGTGGCCGGCTGGCTCGGCTGGCAGACCCCACCGGCGGCGGCACGACCGGGCGGACTGTACGGGTTCCTGGGAGCCTTGACGGCGGGCGGCCCGCACGGCGGAGCGTTCGTCTATCGCTCCGCCGACAGCGACGCACTGGGCTGGGTGTGCGAGCGTGCGGGGGGAGCGCCGATGGACGTGCTGATCCGTGACCGGATCTGGCGGCCGATGGGTGCCGAATCCGACGCGCTGATGCTGTGCGACGTCCACCGGACACCCGTGCACGACGGGGGCCTCGCCGTGACGGCCCTCGATCTGGCCCGGTTCGGACAGCTGCTGGCCGACGGCGGCAGCCGACCGGATCCTTCTGTGGCCGAAGGTGTTTCGCACGTAGTTCCTCCTCGCTGGTTACGGCAGGTGTGGACGGTGGACGCCGACGTGCGCGCGGCGTTCACCGCGTCGTTGTCCGAAGCGGCGATGCCGGGCGGCTGGTACCGCAACCAGTTCTGGGTGCGGCCAGACGCCCGGGGCCGAGACGTCCTGCTGGGCATCGGCATCTTCGGCCAGCTGCTCTACGTCAACCGGGCCACCGGCACCGTTGCCGTAAAACTGTCCAGCTGGCCGGAGCCGCAGATCCCGCGCTACCTGGAGCTGACGTTCCGGGCGTTCACCGCGATCGCGGACGCCGAGGCGGGTGTCACTTCACCGCGGCGACCGTCATCACCACCGGGGTCTCCGGCACGGCTTCTGTGACGTAGTTGCGCCGGATGCCCTCGATGTAGCGGCGAGCCCGCGGCGTGAGTTGCCCACCCGACTGCATGCGGCCCTTGGTGACCAGGATTCCCAAGTCGGCGCCCTTGAACAGGTAATCCCCGGGCCCGTACACGCGGAGGAAGAACGCCTCGTCCTCCCCCGCCAGGTCGTGCCAGTCCTGGCTCACGCGCTGGAACTTGAGGTGCCCGTCGTCGTCGAGCCGCCAGGTCCCGGTGCGGGGCGCGGCAAGGATGCGCTCGACAGCGGAACCAGGCTCCTTCATCACCAACTGCGACCAGGTGTCCACCGCGGCGAGCTCACGCCAGCGCGTATTGATCTCATCCACACTGATCGTGTAGTCGACATCCATGTATTCGAGCAGGTGGAACAGGAACAGCGGCACGTCGGCGTAGGCGCCGGCAGTCACGTTGGTCATCGCCGACACGCCGGAGATCCGCGGATTGAGCTCACCCAGATACACCTCGTCGGTATCCGTGTCGATCAAGACATCGATCTCGAGGAAGCCGAGGTAACCCTCCTGCGCCAGCCGGTCGCCCAGCTTGCGAACGTTCTCGATCGCGGCCGCGCGATGCGTATCCGAGAGCGCGTTGGGGAACAGGTCGTTACCGCACCAGCCGCCCTTGTAGGGCGTCAGTTCGGGGTACCCCGTGAGGTCGGTCATGAACGGACCCACGATGGTTCCGTGCCGGGTGATGCACGCCTCGACGGCGACGGCCTTGTTGTTGATCCGTTTCATCACCTTGAGCTGCTGGCCCACGATGTCCTCGGAATGTGCGTCCCAGTCGGCCTCCGTCGTGATGAAGAAGGTGGTCTTGCCCGAGTCTCCGTACGGCGTCTGAACCACGAGATCGGTACCCAGCTGCGCAGATTCGGCCAGCTCGTTCAGCTCGGCGTACGAGTCGGCGGTGCCGATCACGTTGGGCACCGACGGAGCACCGGCCTCGTTCCCGAGGCGGGTGGTCTCGATCTTCGAGTCGAGGCGGCGGCGCAGCTCGTCCGACGGCAGGATCAGGTCGTAGCCGCGCTCGCGGCAGATCTCCTCGGTCTCCTCGTCGAAGAACACCATCGCGATCCTCGGCCGGCCACCGCGCTTGCGCAGGTACTGCTGCACCTCCGGATCACGGAGCAGGTAGTTGTTGATCTGCTCCGCCGACTCGAACTCCACCGGCGGCTTGTTGATCGGCGCGAACACGCGCGGATGCTGGCCGTCCCACGAGTCGTAGTAGGCGATGTGGTTGAAGTTGCGCACCCAACGGTCGATCCCGAGCAAGTTGTACGCGGTGGGGCCGACGAAGTAGACGGGCTCCTCGTTGGTCCGGAAGAACGTGCGGATCTCGGAGATGCCGTTCAAGTGGCGACGGGCTGGCGCGTCGCCGGGGGTCGAATCGACGACGGACGGTGCAGAGGCGGGGCTCTTCTCGGTCGCGGGGTTTGCGGACGGACGGGGGGCGCGGGCGGTGGCCAACAGGATCCTCTCGAGTCGGGCTGGGCGGCTGCTACTGGTCGCCCCACAAATGTAGGGGCGGACCAGCCCGCGCCACAGTTCCAGGACGTACAACCCAGGCCCGGCGACCGCGCCGGTTCGGCCATCGCGGCCAGGCCGACGGGGGCCCATCAGCCGCGACCGGCGAGGTGATCGACGAACGTGACCGTCCCGACGCGATGATCGGGAGTCGTCAGCCGGCCCGCCCGCAGCGCGCGCCCCAGCCGACCCGGAATGGGAAAGGCCAGCACCCGACGACGCGATCCACGCGCCCGCAGGTACTCGTCGGCCAGCTCGGCGAACCGCCGGACCTCGGGCCCACCGATATCGTCGACCCGCCCCCGCGCCGACCCGGTCGCGAGCTCGACCAGCCTGGCCGCGACTGTCGGAACGTCGATCGGCTGGTCGTTCACCCGCCGCGGCACCAACACGAACGGCAACCGGTCCTGCACCGAGAACAGTCGCTCGATCAGGTCGTGAAACTGCGTGGCGCGCAGGATCGTCGACGGCACCCGCGAATCCGCGATCACCCGCTCGGCCGCCACCTTAGCCCGGTAGTAACCGAACGGGATGTCATCGATTCCGACGATCGAGATGTACACGAGATGGGGGCGAGGAACGGCCCGCCGAATGGCCTCGGTGAGGTTACGGGTCATCTCGGCGTCGCGACGCCCGTTGGTGGTGGCACAGTGGATCACCGCATCGACGTCTGCGACCAGGGCCGCGTCGGGCCCGGCCAGCAGGTCACCGACGACGTAGGTCACCGACCGCGCACCGTCCGATCCACCCTCTTTCGATCCGGAGCGAGGGCTACGCGACAGTACTCTGACCTCGTGTCCGGCGGCGGCAGCCTGGCCGACCACCGCCGTGCCGAGCACGCCGGTGCCGCCGGTCACGAGGATCCTCCGAGGGCCCTCGATCGTGTTGTCGCTCATGACTCATGCGCCTCCGGGTCGGTCGTCATCCGAATGTGAACGAGTAGGCCGCAAGACCCGGCGAGAGCCGGACGGTCACGGTGCCCTCCTGGGGGCCCGGATGGCTTGCGACCGTGTAGATGTCGGGCGCGCCGGATACCGCGATGGTGCGGGTCGAGCCACCGTCGGTCACCGTGAGGGTGCCGGTGCCACCGACGTCGAGATACACCTGACTGGCGTGATAAGCCAATGTGAGTGCGGCG
>CAJCHX010000351.1 GCA_903970215.1 Acidobacteriaceae bacterium | reverse complement strand
CTGCACCAGCTGCGCGGCCGTGTGGGCCGGTCCCGCGAACGGGGGTACGCGTATTTCCTGTACGCGCCCGAGAAGCCGCTGACCGAGACCGCGTACGACCGCCTCGCCACCATCGCCCAGAACAACGAGTTGGGTGCGGGTATGGCCGTCGCGATGAAGGACCTCGAGTTGCGCGGTGCTGGCAACGTGCTCGGCTCGGAGCAGTCGGGTCACGTGGCCGGCGTCGGCTTCGACCTCTATATGCGGTTGGTCGGAGAGGCCGTCGAGGCCTACCGGGCAGCCGCGGACGGCACCCCGATCTCGACCGAGCCGGAGGCGAAGGAGGTACGCATCGACCTCCCCGTCGACGCCCACATCCCTCCCGACTACGTGACCAGCGAGCGGTTGCGGCTCGAGGCGTATCGCAAGCTCGCCGCAGCGCATGACGACGGCGCTGTGGCCGAGGTGCTCACCGAGCTCGCCGACCGGTACGGCGCACCGCCCGTGGAGGTCACGCGCCTGGCCGCTATCGCCCGGCTCCGGGCGGTATGCCGCGCCTATGGCGTGACCGAGATCACGGTGGTGGGCACCAACCTGCGACTCGCGCCGCTGGCCCTGCGCGAGTCGCAGCAGCTGCGGTTGAAACGGCTGTATCCTGGCGCGACGTTCCGCGCCGCGACCTCGGTCGTCACGTTCCCGCTGCCGCGGGTGGGGAACGGAGGAGTGGGAAGCGAGCGGGTCCGCGATGTCGCGCTGCTCCAGGTGGTCGTAGACTTCCTGGCCGCGATGGACGGAAGGCCCGCGGGAACTGTCCGGCTCGACGAGCCGCCGGCCACGAAGGGTAGCTGACCGACGATGACGGTGATCCGGGTCAATCCGGCCCTGCCGACCCTGCTGCCGGTGGAGGCGCTGCCCCACCTGGGTGGCCAGGTGTACTACACCGAGGAACTGCCGGTGCGGCTCGCCTGGAACCTCCCCGGGGCCCGCCCGCTGCTCGGAGTCCCGGAGGAGCCCGACGCGGTCGTCATCACGTCTGCGGTCGATCAGCCCGATGTGTCCGCGATGCTTCGTGCCGGGCACCAGCTGGTGTCCGCGCCGGCCCCCGCTGGTCTCGCGCTGCTCGACACCGTCGCGCTCATCGACCGGTTGCGCACCGAGGGGCCGTGGGAGTCGCGGCAGACGCACGCCAGCCTGCTCCGGTTCCTGGTCGAGGAGACCTACGAACTGGCCGACGCCGTGTCCGCCCTCGACTCGGCGCTCCCCAGCGATGCCCTTGCCGCCGCCCGCAGCGAGCTGCGCAGCGAGCTCGGCGACCTCCTGCTTCAGGTCGTCTTCCACGCGCGGATCGCCCAGGACGACCCGGCGGGGCCGTTCGACATCGATGACGTTGCTCGGACTCTCACCGGGAAGATCCGGCGCCGGACGCCTCACCTGGGTGGCGGCGTCGCGGTGGACGTCGACACCCAGGCACGGAACTGGGAACTGCAGAAGGCCGCGGAGCGGGGCGAGCCCGGGTCGTGCCTGGACGGCATAGTCCTCGCCCAGCCGGCGCTGGCGCTGGCTTACAAGGTCTTCGAGCGCCTCCGATCCGCCGGATTCCCGGCTGAGCTGGTTCCCGAGGAGGTTCGCACGGTGACCGTCGACCCCGCGGACGAGCACGCGTACGCGGAGGTCACCTACCGGTCGACCCTGTTGCGATTCATGGACCGCGTGCGCGCAGCGGAGACGCTGCTCGGCACCGGACAGGTAGACTCCTGGGCTCAGGCCTGGGCCGCCGATCCAGAGGCACAGAACGACGGCGGCGCTGCAGACGACGGTAGACAGAAGAAGAAGAGCTCTAAGAAGAAGTGAACCCGGTGACCTTCCGTGTCCGGCGAACCTCCCACAGCCGGCCGCGGGCTCGACGCATGCCGCCCGCAGTCCTCGCCCGACGATCTCGGGCGCTGGCCGCGGTGGCTCTGGTCGCGACCGCAGCGACAGGGTGTAGCACCCTGTTCGGGCCGAGGGTCGAGATTCCGCAGGGGATCCCACCCGGGCCCGGCGTGCCGGTGCCGTACATCGACATCGATGCGCCCGGCCGGACCTCAGATCAGCTGCGGGGCTGGGCCACGCCGATCAGCGACGCGACCGGTATCCCGGTGCTCGCACTCGAGGCGTATGGCAACGCCGCCGAGACCATGCGGCAGCGCAATCCCGATTGCGGTATCGGCTGGACCACGCTCGCCGGGATCGGTTATGTGGAGAGCAAGCACGGTACGTATCACGGCGCCCGGATCGCTGCCAACGGCGACGTATCGCCGCCCATCCGGGGCGTGCCACTCGACGGCACCGACGGCAATCAGAAGATCGTCGCGTCCGGGACCGACCCACACAACCCGAATGAGCACTACGACGTTGCGATGGGCCCGTTCCAGTTCATCCCCGAGACGTGGCAGCGGTTCGGCGTCGACGCCATCGGCGACGGAAAACCGAACCCCGACAACATCGATGATGCCGCGGTGACCGCGGCGAGGTACCTCTGCTATTCGGGTGGCGATCTCACGACCGCCGCCGGTTGGGAGAAGGCCGTGATGGTTTATAACAATTCGATGGAATACGTTCTCAAGGTTCGCGACACGGCCGCGGCGTACTCGGTGAACGTGGAGCCCTGACCCTGGACGAGGGTTGGCGTTTGTATCTACTTCCTGTCAGTTTCGGTATCGGCTCGAGCTACTCGGTGGGTGGGTCGACCGCCCGCCCGGCGGGCGCCCGGCGGGCGCCTCGGCGTCGGGCGCGATGCGGTGATCGGATCGGAGTGACAGGTGGGGGCCGAGTGCGGTGATTCCGGTGTTCGGCTGGCCT
>CAJCHX010000350.1 GCA_903970215.1 Acidobacteriaceae bacterium | reverse complement strand
GCGACCTCGCCCATCGAGTGGCCGATCACGGCGTCGGGCGTGACCCCGTACGACCGCCACAGGTCGACCAGCGCCAGCTGAACTCCCACCAGTACCGGCTGGATCCGGTCGATGCCCACCACCGGTTCGCCGGCCTCGAGCACCGCGCGCAGCGAGAAGCCCACCTGCGCGACGAAATCCGGCTCGATGCGGTCTACCGCAGCGGCGAACGCGGGCTCCTCCGTCAACAGCCGCCGGCCCATTCCGGCCCACTGCGAGCCTTGGCCGGAGAATACGAACACTGTCCCCGGCAGTGCGGGAGCGGGCGCGGGTGCCACCACCCCGGATGTCGGCTCGCCGGTCGCGAGCGCCCGCAGGCCCGCCACCGCAGCGGCGTGGTCCCGCGCGACGACGGCCGCCCGGTGGCCGGTCCGGGGAGCACGACGGGCGAGGGTCCACGCCACGTCGTTCAGCGGGACCTGCGCCCCGGCGGCGCCGAGCCAGTCGGCGAGCGCCGCAGCACCCGCGGCGAGCCGCTCGTCGGTCCGGCCGGACAGTGCCAGCGTGGCCACGGCCGGCGCCGAATCGACGCGGGTCTCCGGTGCCGATCCGCCGGTGCCGGCGGAGCGCTCCGGACCCTGTTCGAGCACGACGTGCGCGTTGGTCCCCCCCAGCCCGAAGGACGAGACACCGGCGCGGCGCGGCGCGGCGGACTCGGGCCACGGGGCCGCCTCGGTGGGAACGTACAGGTGGCCGACCGATGGGTCGATCGCCGGATTCCATTTGGTGAAGTGCAGGTTGGGCGGAATGACGCCACGGTGTACAGCGAGGACCGCTTTGATGAAACCGGCGATACCGGCGGCTGCCTCGAGATGGCCGAAATTGGTCTTGACGGCACCCAGAGCGCACGCGGCGTCGCCGCGGCCGTAGATCGCGGACAGCGCGTCGAACTCGATGGGATCGCCCAGCCCGGTGCCGGTGCCGTGCGTCTCGACGAAGTTCACCGTGGACGCCGGCACGTCACCGAGTGCGCGCGTGATCACGTCCCGCTGCGCCGGCGCATTCGGAGCCGTCAGCCCATTGGAACGCCCGTCCTGGTTGACCGCGGAGCCGCGCACCACAGCGAGGACCCGGTCGCCGTCGCGGACCGCATCGGTCAGGCGCTTGAGCACGACGATCCCGGCGCCCTCGCCGCGAACGAATCCGTCGGCGCCCGCGTCGAACGCGTTGCACCGACCGCGCGGCGACAGCATGCCCCACTTCGCGAGCGCCAGCTGCGTCTCGGGACGAAGGATCAGATTGACACCACCAGCGAGCGCCAGGTCGCTCTCCCGCATGCGGAGGCTCTGGCAGGCCAGGTGGATCGACACCAGCGACGACGAGCACGCCGTGTCGATCGCGACGGCCGGCCCGCGCAGGCCCAACAGATATGCCACCCGCCCCACGGTCACGCTGTGTGCGTTGCCCGTCGCCGAGTAGGCGTCGATCGCATCGGGGTCAGCCGCGGACGTGGCCTGGTACTCGTTGTAATAGACCCCGGCCATGACCGCGGCGCGTACTCCGCCCAGGTCGTCCGGGGCGATTCCCGCGTTCTCCAGTGCCTCCCACGCTACTTCGAGCAGGAGGCGTTGCTGCGGGTCCATCGCCTCGGCCTCGCGCGGTGCGATTCCGAAGAAATCCGCGTCGAATCCTCTGACGTCGCCGAGGAATCCGCCCCACTTGGACGGCATCCGGCCGGGCGCCAACGGATCCGGGTCGTAATACGCGTCGGCGTCCCAGCGATCGGCCGGCACCACGCCGATCGCATCGCCGCCGCGCTCGAGCAGCGACCAGTAGTCATCCGGCCCGAACACGGCACCGGGAAACCTGCAGCCGATGCCCACCACCGCGATCGGCTCGGCCGATGCGATCCGCGCCGCCTTGTCGAACTGCCCCGCCAGCGCGCTGCGCTGAGGATCCGACATCCCCGTGACCCTGCTGTACGTCGAGACCATCACAGACCGCCCTCACTGTCGCCCGAGAGCATCGCGCTCTCGAACAACTCGTCCAACACACTGTTCTCCGGCACCTGCGGGTCGTCTTCGATACTCGGTACCTCGTCGGCGGCGGGAGTCAACCGCTCCCCGAGGAACCGGGCCAGCGCCGATACCGTCGGGTTGTCCCACAGCATCGTCGCGGAGAGGTCGAAACCCACCAGCCGCTGCGCATCTCGCAGCACCGTCATCGCCATCATGGAGTCGAGGCCCAGCTCGGGGAACGGCTGCTCGACGTTCACCGCATCGGGCGGCATCCCAAGCTCTCGGGCGAGCACGGCGCGCAGTCGCTCGACCAGGACGTCGACGATCTCCTCCGCCGTCATCGCCGACCACAGCGGGGCCGCCTCCGCACCCTGATCGTCGCGGCCCGAGTCGGTCTCGACCGCATCGGCCTCGACGTAGGTCGCGTCGACGGTGGCGAACCGCAGCCCGACGATCTCCACGCCGGTCCCGTCGCCGACCTGCAGCGACAGATCGACCACCAGTTCGTCGGCGCCGCTCGCGCGCCGTCGGACCTCGACCACGCCGGGGGTGCCAGGGCGAGCGGAGCGACGGGAAGTCGTATCAGGGCGAGCGGAGCGACGGGAAGTCGTGTCAGGGCGAGCGGAGCGACGGGAAGGTGTGTCAGGGCGAGGTGTCTCCGCCGTGACGTACCGGACCGCGGCGATCGCGGTCGGCAGCATCAGGCCCCGGTCCACAGCGCCCGCGAGACGGCCGAGGTGGACGGCTGCATCGATCAGGGCCACGGTCGCAGGCTCGGGGAGTTCGACGTCCGCCCGCAACTCACCGGCCGCCGACCGGTGGTCGAGCACGGTCCACGCGTACGGGCGGCCGTCGATTCCCCACTCACGTGCCAGCCGGGCGGCCGACGCAGCGTCGTATTCGGGTACGCCACGCGGTGATTCGGGTGTACCGCGGTCAACACTCGCGCGGTCGACCGCGTCCTGGTCCCTCGTGTCGTGGCCATGCGGCTCCGGCGCCGACTCGACGCCGCCGATGCGGGCGCTCGCGTGCCGCACCCAGTTCGAGTCCGCCCCACTGCCGCCCGCGTCCAACGGCGTGGACGACACGGTCAGGACGCCGTCTTCGGCAAGCGATACCTGCACCGCCCGTGCGCGATCCAGCAGCACCGGGTATTCGAATCGCAGGTCCGCGAGGTGCCCAGCCTCGGCCTGGCCGGCCGCCTCGAGCATCGTCTGCACGAGTACCGAGACCGGGACCACTTCCACGCCACGGACCCGATGGGCGGTCGGGTAGGGCCGCTCACCCGGCGACAGGCGCGCGCGCCACACACGGCCGTCGGCGGCCACGGGGTCGAGATCACCGAGCAGGGTGCCCGGGTGGGGCGCAGGCAGAGCCGCGAGGTCGGACGCCGCCTGGGCGTCGTCGGCGGCGAGCAGGTCGTCCACCACCCGCAGGGCACCGCGCATCCGGTACGCCTGCGTGAGCCGCGGCCAGTCGGCACCGGCGATGATCGACCGGGTAGGGGCCTCGGGGCCCAACGCGTACGCCAGCGCCCTGGCAGCGGCGTCGTTCGGCATGGGCAGCAGACCCGCTGAGGCGGTCTCCGGCTGGGCCTGCGCCCACGAGGCGAACAGGCCCCAGTCCACCACCGTGGCCGGCAGTCCGAGGCTCCGGCGCGCGTATGCGAAGGCGTCGACATACGCGTTCGCGGCGGTGTAGTGCCCCAGCCAGCGCGAGCCGAGTACGCCGGTGATCGAGGAGAACAGCACGAATCGCTGCGCCGGTGTGTCGAGGGTCAGCTCGTGCAGCACGCCCACAGCGTCGACCTTCGGCCGGAACATGGCCGCCACGTCGTCGGCCGAGAGCTCTGCGATCAGGCCCGCGCCGCCGGCGAGCGACGCGACGTAGACCCCGTCGAGCTCGGGCAGGTCGCGGCCGAACCGCTGGAACAGATCCGCCATCCGCGACCGGTCGGCTGCGTCGGCCGCAACGGGCACCAGCCGGGTGCCGTCTGCCGCCAGCTCGTCGGCGAGGCCGTCGGGCAGGCCGCCGCGGCGCGATACCGCGACGATGGTGCCGGCGCCCATCCGCGCGAGCTGGCGGATCAGATCGGGACCGATATTGCCGGTGGCACCGACCACGAGGGAGGCACGGTCGGCGTCGAGAGCAGTGAGGGCGGCTGGCGCGACGGCGCGCCGGAGCCGAGGAACCCGGCGTACGCCTGCGCGATAGACCACCTGGTCCTCACCGTCGGACACGGCTGCCTCGGCACGCACGTAGCGCGCGACGAGCCGCGGCGGCGCGTCGGTGTCGACATCGATCAGTCCGCCCCACAGGGTGGGCTGTTCCAATGCCAGGGTGCGGCCCGCGCCCCAGGCGACGGCGTGGGCCGGGTTGCCCCGGTCGCCGTCGGCAGCGGGCTGCGCGTTGCGAGTGAGCACGGTCAGTCGCGGCGCACGATCGAACTCGCCCAACAGCGCGGCGAGTCGACCGATCGCGAGGAAGACGGTGTGGGCGGCGGCCGGATCGAACGGATCGGACGGCACCGCGGGGGCGTACAACACCCGATCGAACGGGGCGAGCGAAGCGACGGGAGAGTCGGACGCCGCGAGTGCCGACGGCGTCACGCTGGCCGAATCGGCTCCCAGCAGCGCTGCCAGCTGTGGGCCGAGGTCACCGTCGGCGACCACCAGCCAGCGCACCGATTCCGCGGGCTCGGGTGCCGGTTCGCGTGCCGGGTAATCGAGTTCGAGGAACCAGCCGTTCGGTCCGCCGTCAGGCGCGGCCGAGGCTGCGCCGTCGGTTCCAGCAGCCGGGTCGCCGGCGGTCGCGACCGCGTGGTCCTTCGGGTGGGCAGGCGTGATCCAGTGCCGGCCGTGCTGCCAGGCCATAGTCGGCAGAGGTACGTAGGTGTCGCGGGATCCGATGGGCGCGACCACCGGCGAGAGTCCTTGCGCCGCTGCGAGAGCGGTGTGGAAGGTGACTGAGTCGTGCGTGTCGCGCGCGAGGGTTCCGAGAGTGTGGTGGTGGACGTCGCTCAGCGTGTCGTCGACCGCGTACGCGAGGATCGGATGCGGGGACACCTCGACGAACGTCCCGAACCGCTCGGCTGCGGCGGCGATCGCAGCACCGAACATCACCGGCTGACGCAGATTCTCGACCCAGTACTGCGCGTCCATCGTCGGCGCCGTCTCGCCGGGCCGCACGGTGGAGTACACCGGGATCGACGGCGCCAGCGGGCGGATATCGGCGAGGTCGGCGCGTAATGCGCCGAGGATCGGATCGACGGTCGCGTGATGCGACGCCACGTCCACCTCGACTCGCCGCGCCAACAGGTC
This sequence comes from Acidobacteriaceae bacterium, assembly GCA_903970215.1. GTDB lineage: Bacteria > Actinomycetota > Actinomycetes > Mycobacteriales > Mycobacteriaceae > Tsukamurella. The sequence continues at coordinate 2,465 of CAJCHX010000350.1, read as the reverse complement.
CCGAGCGGCGGCCACAGCGATCACGGCGTCCACCTGGTCCGGCGGACCGGCGATCACGGTCTGCCGCGGCGACGCGACGACCGCGACCGAGACGTCATCGAAATCGGCCAGCAACTCGGCCGCGGCCGCCTCCGGCAGTCCGAGCAGCGCCATCGCGCCCCGGCCGGCCAGCTGCTCCCGCATCAACCTCGAGCGCGTGGCGATCACCCGGAGGCCGTCAGGCACCGTCAACGCACCCGCGACGACAGCCGCGGCGACCTCGCCCATCGAGTGCCCGACCACCGCATCCGGCACCACGCCGTACGACCGCCACAGCTGCACCAACGCCAGCTGCAGGCCGACCAGTACCGGTTGGATGCGGTCGATTCCGGTGACGGACTCCCCGGACTCGAGCACACCGCGCAACGAGAACCCCACCACCCGAACGAAATCCGGCTCCAGCGCGTCGACCGCGGCCGCGAATGCCGGCTCTTCGGCGAGGAGTCGCCGCCCCATTCCCGCCCACTGCGAGCCCTGGCCCGAGAACGTGAAGACCACGCCGGGGCGGCACGCGCCCTCGTGGACCGGCACGACACCGGGCACGCTGTACCCACCGGCCACCGCCCGCAGGCCCGCGACGGCCTGCTGGCGGTCCGCCGCGATCACCGATGCCACGCGCGGGAACCGGGCCCGATGGACGGCCAAGGTGTGAGCGACATCCGGCAGCGGGACCTGCGCCCCGGCACCCTCGAGCCAGTCGGCGAGCGCCGCCGCGGTCGCCGCGACCCGCGCCGGGGTCTTACCGGTGAGCAACAGACGCGAGACCGATTGCGTGACAGTCGCCCCCACGTCCGGCTCGCCTGAGGACGATCCAGCGGACGCGTCCACCGGGGCCGGCGCCTGCTCGACCACCACGTGCGCGTTGGTGCCGCTCACTCCGAACGACGACACGCCCGCGCGCCGCGGCCGGTCGACCGCGGGCCAGTCGAGGCTCTCGGTGGGGAAGACGAAGCGCGATGCTCCCTCGGATGCATGCGGGGTGAGCTCGCGGAAGTGCAGCATCCGCGGAATCCGGGCCGCCTGAACGGCGAGCACGGCCTTGATGAATCCGGCTATGCCGGCGGCGGATTCGAGGTGTCCGAGGTTGGTCTTGACCGACCCCACCACGAGCGGCGAGCCGGACCGGTCACCGAAGACGCGGTCCAAGGTGTCCAGCTCGATGGGATCGCCCAGTGCGGTGCCGGTGCCGTGTGCCTCGATGTAGTCGATGTCGGACGGCGCAAGCTGTGAGGCGTCGAGGACCTGGCGCAGCAGCGCCTGTTGGGCGGGACCGTTGGGCACCGTCTGCCCACTGCTGGCGCCGTCCTGGTTGACCGCGGTACCGCGGACCAGTGCCAGCACTCGGTCTCCGTCGCGCTGCGCGTCGGACAGGCGCTTGAGCAGCACCACGCCGCAGCCCTCGCTGCGGACGTACCCGTCTGCTGCCGCATCGAACGACTTACACCTGCCGTCGGGCGCGAGCATGCCCCATCTCGAGCAGGCGATGCTGTTCTCCGGGCTCAGCACCAGGTTGACGCCGGCTACCAACGCGGCGTCGGTCTCGCGCCGGCGAAGCCCCTGGCAGGCGAGGTGCATCGCGGTGAGCGACGACGAGCACGCGGTGTCCATGACCACAGCCGGGCCGTTGAGGCCCAGGAAGTACGACAGCCGCCCGGCGGCGAAGTTGTGAGCGCTACCGAACGGGATGTACGGGTCGATCTCGTCCAGTTCGAGGTCACCGGCAAGGGTCAGCGAGTAGTCGCTCGTCGTGAGCCCCACGTACACCCCGGTCCGCGTGCCCTTGAGCGTCGCGGGGACGACGCCTGCGTCCTCCAGCGCCTCCCACGCGACCTCGAGCAGAAGCCGCTGCTGCGGATCCATCCCAGCGGCCTCACGCGGCGAGATCCCGAAGAACTCGGCGTCGAACTCGGCCGGCTCCCAGCCGGTGAGGAAACCGCCGACCCGGTTGCAGATGGTGCCGGGGACGGTGTGGTCGGACGAGTACAGCGCGTCCGCGTCCCACCGGTCGGCGGGGACCTCGATCACTCCGTCGCGGCCCTGCTCCAACAGCTCCCAATAGTCCCCCGGGCCGCTCACCCCACCGGGTAGTCGGCAACCGATCCCGATCACGGCGATCGGCTCGTTGGCGCTCTCCTCGGCAACCTTCAGCCGCGCGCTGAGGTCGTCGATGCGGCGCAGCGCGTCCGTGATGATGGTGCGGCGATCCGGTGCCGCCGGGTTCGTTCGGGTCAACTCAACCTCTCCGAAAGTTGTTGCAACAACTCGTCTTCAGTCAGCTCGTCGTAGTCGTCCGCGGTATCGGTCGCGATATCGGCGAGCTCGGGCAGCACCTCCGCGAGGTACCCCGTGAGCGCGGTGACGGTCGGGTAGTCGAACACCACGGACGTCGGCAGCGTCGTCCCGAGGCTCATGCCCAGCGAGCGGGC
>CAJCHX010000349.1 GCA_903970215.1 Acidobacteriaceae bacterium | reverse complement strand
TGTGCGGCTACAACCTGCGCGGGCTGGCCAGCCACCGCGCGTCGGGAACCATCGTGCGACCCGATGGATCGGGGTAGTACAGGAGGTACCGCCGGTACACCGACCGGAACTCGTCGTCATCGATGAGCAGCATGGGGGTCTGCCCGACCGACGAGATGCCCTGGATCCGCCACTGGCCGGCCACGAGCGCGAGTTGGATGTTCTGCGAGACGGACTGCTGCGTCGGCTCGAACACCCCGTCGCCGGTGAACCGGCCTTCGGCGCGCGCCCGGATGGTCATCTTGGTCAGCGTGTCGGTGCGCTCCGTGGGGATGACGTCGATCCTGCTGACCACCATCGCCTGCTGCGGCACCTGCCACGAGGTGACACCGGACGGGACCAGGAAGCGCCGCGACATGGCGTAGTTCGAGTCGGCGATGGCGTTGGCCTTGAGGAAGTCGCGGACGATCACCTCCGGCGCGGCGTCCGGGCGCGGGGTGATGCTGCGGGACTGCTGCACCGAGTCGCCCGGCAGGGAGGGGATCACCCGCGGATTCGACTGCTGCGGGATCGACGCGCAACTCGCCACCGACACGATGACCAGCAGGAGTGCCAGGACGAAGGTGACCGGGCGACTATGCATCGTCGGCTCCCTCCCGCGCGACCTCCGAGCGGGCGCCGGATACCTCCGGGACCGCGGCGTCGCCCGCGGGGCGCGGGGTGCGCGGCCGCACCGGCTTGAGGGGCAGGGGGCTGACCAGCACCTTGTACCCACGACGCAGTGGCAGGGTCAGCCGGAAGCAGGCGCCGTTACCGGGCTCGCCCCAGGCCTCCAGCCGGCCGTGATGCAGCCGGGCGTCCTCGATGCTGATGGCCAGACCCAGCCCGGTGCCACCGGAGCGCCGCACCCGCGACGGGTCGGATCGCCAGAACCGGTTGAACACCAGCTTCTCCTCACCCGGTCGCAGGCCCACGCCGTAGTCGCGGACGGTGATCGCGACGGCGTCGGCGTCGGCGCGCATCGTCAGGATCACCGGCTTCCCCTCGCTGTGATCGACCGCATTGGCGAGCAGGTTCCGCAGGATCCGCTCCACTCGGCGCGCATCGACGTCGGCGATCACCGGATCGTCCGGCACGTCCACGATCACCTCCGTCCCGGCCTCGTCGGCGAGCCGTTGCACCGTGGACACCGCGGCGTTGATGGGCACGTCCACGTCGACCTGCTCGGAGTGGAGCTCCGCGACACCGGCGTCGTGCCGGGAGATCTCGAGCAGCTCCGCGAGCAGGATCTCGAACCGGTCGAGTTCGGTGACCATCAGCTCGGTCGTGCGTTTGAGGGACGGATCGAGATCGTCGGCCGAGTCGTGGATCATGTCGGCGGCCATCCGCACCGTGGTGAGGGGGGTCCGCAGCTCGTGCGAGACGTCCGAGGTGAACTGCCGCTGCAGGTTTCCGAACTCCTCGAGCTGGGTGATCTGGCGCGACAGCGATTCGGCCATATCGTTGAACGACATCGCGAGGCGGGCCATGTCGTCCTCACCGCGCACCGGCATCCGCTCCTTGAGCCGGCCGTCGGCGAATCGCACCGCGATCCGCGCGGCCGATCGCACGGGAAGCACCACCTGGCGCGCCACCAGCAGGGAGATCGCCGCGAGGAGGACGAGCAGCACCACACCACCCGTCAGCAGCGTCGACCGCACCAGCGAGAGGGTGTTCTCCTCCTGCGTCAGCGGAAACACCAGGTACATCTCGAGGCCCTGGACCGACGACTGGATGGGGGTGCCGATCACCAGCGACTTGCCATACCGACCGGCGGAGTCGGTCACGGTCGCGTACTGGTAGCTGGTCTGGCCGGCGCGGACGAAGCTCTGCAGCGTGTCCGGCACCTCGGACTCGGCGCCGACCACCACACCCGACCGGCCCTCCAGGTGGGGCACGATGAGCACCGGATCGAAATTGCCCGCACCGGACGTGGCCTGGCCACTGTCACTACTGAGGGTGGTGAGATTGCTGCGCACCGACCGGAGGCTGGCATCGACTCCGTCGGACTGTAGATCCGCCGAGCCGAGGATGCGTTCGACGGTCTGCTTCGCTCGCGCCGTCTCCTCCTTGCCCGCGTTGAGCTTCGCGTCGAGCAGCTGATTGGCGATCTGCGAGGTCAAGACGAATCCCAGCATGAGCATCACCGCGAGGCTCAGCGCAAGGGTCGAAGTGACCACCCGCAGCTGCAGCGAGCGGCGCCAGATCCGGCCGAGATACGCGAGCGCGTTGCTCAGGGCCCGGGTTAGTCCGCGAATACCGTTGCTGCGCAGACTATTCAACCGATTACTGCGCCGAACCTGGGCGGTCCGGCGGGCGGCTGTACGCAACAGACCCCGGCCGCGCACGCCGTCGGTCGGAGCCGATCCGTAGCCGACGCTGTGGGGTACCTGCGATCCGGTCTCCGACTCGCTCACGCCGGCCCGGCTTTGTAGCCGACCCCCCTCAGGGTGAGGACGATCTCAGGGTTCTCGGGGTCCTTCTCGATCTTGGCGCGCAGCCGCTGGACGTGGACGTTGACGAGGCGGGTGTCGGCGGGGTGCCGGTATCCCCACACCTGCTCGAGCAGCACGTCGCGGGTGAACACCTGCCGCGGCTTGCGGGCGAGGGTCACGAGCAGATCGAATTCGGTGGGCGTCAACAGCACAGCCTCGCCGTCTCGGGTCACTTTGTGCGCCGGCACGTCGATCACGACGTTGCCGATGGACAGCAGTTCGGCCGGCTCGTCCTCCGTCCGCCGCAGTCGTGCGCGCACCCGCGCGACGAGTTCCTTCGGCTTGAACGGTTTGATCACGTAGTCGTCGGCGCCCGACTCGAGCCCGAGCACGACGTCGACGGTGTCCGACTTCGCCGTCAGCATGACGATCGGCACCGAACTGTCGGCGCGCAATACGCGACACACGTCGATCCCGTTCATCCCCGGCAGCATGAGGTCGAGCAGCACCAGGTCCGGCCGGAACTCGCGGGCCGCGGTGAGGGCCGCGGTGCCGTCGCCGACGACCGCGGAGTCGAACCCCTCGTTGCGGAGCACGATCGTCAGCATCTCTGCCAACGCCGGGTCGTCGTCGATCACCAGGATCCTGGGCTTCATGTGGTCCATAGTGTCATCCCGCCGCCGTCCGGCCCGGTCGCGACACCTCGGGTTCGGGCCCGGGCCACCTATCATGTGCGCCGTGAGCGCACTGGTGGCCATCGAAGGACTCGACGGGGCGGGGAAGAACACCCTGGCGCGGGCCGTCACCGCGGCGTTGCGGGCGGACGGCGCGACCGTCGCCGCACTGGCGTTCCCCCGGTACGGCGCGTCGATCCACGCCGACCTGGCAGCCGAAGCACTGCGTGGCGGACACGGCGACGCCGCGGCGTCGGTATATGGAATGGGCCTGCTGTTCGCGTTGGACCGCGCCGGCGCCCGCGACGAGATCACGGATCTGCTCGGGTCCCACGACGTGGTGCTGCTGGATCGGTACGCGGCGTCGTCCGCTGCATACTCGGCCGCACGACTCGACGAGGGCGCCGACGGGGCGGCGGCGGCCTGGGTGGCCGACCTGGAGTTCGGACGGTTCGGGTTGCCGGTCCCGGACCTGCAGGTGTACCTGGAGGTGCCCGTCGCGGTGGCCGCCGAACGTGCCCGGCACCGCGAGGCCGTCGATTCGTCGCGGGCGCGCGACGCGTACGAGCGGGATTCGGGGCTGCAGCGGCGCACGGGCGAGGTGTACCGGGGGTTGGCCGCCGCGGCCTGGGTCAGCCGCTGGCACATCCACGAGGACGGCGATTCGGCGGCGGACCTCGCCGCTGCCGTCGGCGCTCTGTAACCCGGTCACGATCGCGGCCACAGCGACGAGGCGGGCCCTGGGCGGCGATGCCGGCCCGCTGCGGGGGTGATCGTGACCAAGCCGGCGACAGGCCGACGGCAAGTGACGGGACCTAGCGTCGTCGACGTCACTTCGATCGCCCGATCCAACCTCCCGCACACCCCGGGACCACGTCAGGAGTACCGCATGTCCACCCGCACCAGGACCTCGATCGCGTTGGCCGCCCTCGTCTCGCCGCTGGGCGTCGCCGCCGCGGTGACACTCGGTTCCGGGGCCGCCGCCGCAGCGCCGAGCTGCGACGCCGGTCAAGCTCTCGTCCGATCGATCGACACCGCCTCGTCGGCGGCCACGATCTGCCAGTACCAAGGCGACGGCGCACTCGAATACCACGGGATGGCCAAGGACTCCGGCAACATGATCGACCTCCCCGCCCACAGCCGAAGCACGCCTCGCGGCACGGTCTACTACGCGATCAACAACGGCTACGAATACGACGTGTACCCGGACGGTCTCACCATCCTCGGGCCCGACGGCAGCATCATGTCCTCCGAGCCGGCGCTCTGAGACCCTGACAACGCCTGTTTTCGATACTGATCCCCCAATCCAATTACCGGAATTCCCAGACGCACCGAGGGGTGATCTGTAACCTGGCTCACTGTCGTCGGCCTGTCGACCAGATCGGAAGGAGCCGGGCAGTGCGCTTTCCCTACAACCGCCGTGTCTCGGCGCTCGCCGCCGTCGGCACCATCGGCGCCGCGACGCTCCTGATCTCGTGCAGCGACTCGGCCGTCCGCCTCACCACCGAGGAGCGGGCGGTCGCGGCCGGCGCAACGCTGCTCGACCAGTACGCACCCGGTATGTCGGTCATCATCCCGTCGTCGACGCCCCCGGCCATCACAGCGGAGATCCCCGGCGGCCGGATCGTTCCGCTCTCGCCCGATGCCGTCCGATTGCCCGCAGGGCCGCTCGGCATCCCCGGGGTCGCGTACAAGGCTTACGTATCCGCGGCCGATCGCATGGCCAGGGAGATGCCCGGATGCGGCGTCCCCTGGTATCTGATCGCCGCGATCGGCCGGATCGAGTCGGGCCACGCCGACGGCGGAAACGTCGACGCGACCGGACGCACCATCACCCCCATCATGGGCCCCCTGCTCGACGGCTCGCTGGCCGGGAACAACGTGGTCGTGGCGTCGAACTCCGGCGGCCAGGTGACGTACGCGCGGGCGCTCGGGCCGATGCAGTTCCTACCCGGCACGTGGGCCCTGTTCGGCGGCGACAACAGCGGCGACGGAAAACCCGACGTCAACAACATCTTCGATGCGGCGTACGGCACCGCCCGGTATCTGTGCGCCAGCGCGAGCGACCTCACCGACCCGGCGAATCAGCGGACCGCGGTGTTCCGCTACAACAACTCGGCGCCCTATGTGGCGAACGTGCTGGCCTGGGCCAAGGCGTACCGCGACCGCGCGATCCCCGTCGGCGGCATCCCGGAGATGACGGTTCCCATTCCAGCTCCCCCGCCACCCCCGCCCCCGCCGCCGGGCATGCAGACCGTGGTCGTGGTCGCGTGCCCGACCACGGCGCCCACAACCCCCGTCGCTCCGCTCGGGTCGGCCGGCCACCGGACGCCCGGGACGGCGAATTCGGTCACGCCGTTCGCGGCCACGACCCCGGCCGCGCGGCCCGGCGCCGCCCCGCCGGGAACGACATCGTCCACCAGCGCACGGCCGGCTGTCACGCCGTCCACCGGCGCACCGTCGGCGGCCGCTTCGTCAGCACCGAGCACCGTGTTCATGTGCCCGTCCGGGATGTCGTTCGCGGCGGCTCCCGCCGGGGTGACCCCTCTGGCGGGTGGCCCGCCCGTACCGGGTGCGCTGCCGGTGCCCGTGCAGGATCCCGTCGTGTCCACGACACCGCTGCCGGGCGCTCCCCGCAGTGGCCAACCCGGCCGGTCCCCCGGCGCGGGTGTGGCACCGACGCCGTCGGGCCCGCAGGTGTCGAGTTCGACGGTCCCCCGCCCGCCCGGTAAGACCGCGGCTGGCACGACGCCCGGCGTCGGGCGACCGCATGGGACGGCGCCCACGACCACGGTGACCCCGCCCCCGCGCTGAGCGCGCGGACCACCGCGGACGGCAGGTCTTCGTGCACCGGATAGCATGGAGACGATATGACTACCGCGGCATCTGAAGACACGATCCGGGCGGCGCTGGCCACCGTCAACGACCCCGAGATCGGCAAGCCGATCACCGAACTCGGCATGGTCAAATCGATCACCGTGGCCCCCGACTCGTCGGTGGACATCGAGATCTACTTGACCACCGCGGGCTGCCCGCTGCGCACCGAGATCACGCAGCGCGTCACCCGCGCCGTGGCCGACGTCCCCGGTACCGGCGCCGTCCGCGTCGAGTTGGACGTCATGAACGACGAGCAGCGCACCGAGCTGCGCCGCAGCCTCCGCGGGGACGCCGCCGAGCCCGTCATCCCCTTCGCCCAGCCGGGTTCACTGACGCGTGTGTACGCCATCGCGTCGGGCAAGGGCGGCGTCGGCAAGTCGTCGGTCACCGTCAACCTCGCCGCGGCCCTCGCGGCCCGGGGCCTCAAGGTGGGTCTGCTCGATGCCGACATCTACGGCCACTCCGTGCCGCGGATGATGGGCACCGAGGCCAAGCCCACGCAGGTCGACAGCATGATCATGCCGCCGGCCGCGCACGGCGTGAAGATCATCTCGATCGCTATGTTCACGTCGGGCAACACACCGGTCGTGTGGCGCGGTCCGATGCTGCACCGCGCGCTACAGCAGTTCCTCGCCGACGTCTTCTGGGGCGATCTGGACGTGTTGCTGCTGGACCTGCCGCCGGGCACGGGCGATGTCGCGATCTCGATCGCCCAGCTGATCCCGAGCGCCGAGATCCTGGTGGTGACCACCCCGCAGACCGCGGCAGCGGAAGTGGCCGAACGTGCGGGCGCGATCGCCCTGCAGACCAGGCAGCGGGTGTGCGGCGTCGTGGAGAACATGTCCTGGCTGACGTTGCCGGACGGTGGGCGGATGGAGGTCTTCGGCTCCGGCGGCGGCGAGCAGGTGGCCGCGCGGCTGTCGCGAGCGGTTGGCTCGGACGTCCCGCTGCTCGGCCAGATCCCGCTGGACCCCGCGCTCCGCGAGGCCGGCGATGCGGGCGTGCCGATCGTGCTGTCGGCGCCCGATTCACCGACCGGTTCCGCGCTCCGGTCGATCGCCGACCGACTCGCGGTGCGGCGGCGCGGACTGGCCGGCATGTCCCTCGGGATCGACACCACCCGGCATCTGTAGCAGTCCCGCCCCCAACCATCCAGACCGACAATTCGCGATAGATCCGGTACGTGCGGAATTTGATTCCCGCATCCTGCTGTCGCCCGGATATGTCAGCGCGGCCACAGCAAACGTCCAGGGCCCTCGCTGTACGGCAGGATCGAACCCCGGTATCGGACACGCCGGTAGGCGGATCGCTTCCATCCCGAAGGTTCTCTTTCGCGGCCCGACACGGCGGCATCGAGCGCGGACGCCAGTAACGCGCGCAGGCCGCCCCGCGGATATCGGAGCATGAAAAAGATAATGCTCCTGGCAATAGGCGTGATCGGCATGTCGGTGCTGCTGTTCACGTTCGGCGACACCGCAGCGAACGCGGCCACATTGCATCCCATGTACTGTTTGGCGCCGCACTGGCACCCGGGGTGGTGGGGGCCCGGCTACTGGCACCCGGGATGGTGGAGCCCCGGCGGCTGGCACCCCGGTTGGTGGGGCTACGGCGGCTGGCACCCCGGCTTCTGGGCGCCCGCGCAGTGGCACCCCGGATGGTGGAGCCAGGGCTACTGGCACCCGGGTTGGTGGCAGCCGGGTGGCTGCGCAGGCGGTTGGCCGGGCCACGTGCACCCGATGTGGCGTTGACTCGACTGACGCCAAGGTGACTCGGCTGAAGCCTAGGTGGCGTCCGGATCGATAGGCGGGCGCTCCCCCGGCGTCAACGGCCGCATCGCCCTCGGCATCGTGGGCGGTGCGGCCTTCGTCGTGGCAGTCGCCGAGTCTGCCGCCGGTGCCGCCTCGATGCCGGCAGACGCGGATCGCTCGGGCACGGCCGTCGAGGCTTGCGACCCGAAGCTCCCGGTGAGGAACGAGTCGTCGCCGTTCAACAGGTGTTTGGTGACGATGCTGGCAGGCGTCATCCCGCGCAGCTTCTGCAGTTGCTCGAGGGGCTCCCGGAACTCCTCGAAGTCGGTGCCCATCTCATCCTTGAGCTGCTGCGTAGCACCGGTCGCGTACTCCCGCACCTGCCGCAACGCGGTCATCGTCCAGGTCATGGCCTCAGGCAGGCGCTCGGGCCCGAGGATCACGAGCCCTGCGACTGCGAGGATCAGGATCTCGCCCCAGCCGATGTTGAACACCCCGCCATCCTAATGGGATCGCCGGACGTCTCGCCGTCTGCTCACTGGTCGGGTTGCGGCTTGACCTGGACGTCGACGGTGCGGTCGCCTCGGGTGACCGCCACGGTCACCGAGTTGCCCACGCCCGCAGCGCGGATGGCCACGACGAGGCCGGCGTAATCGGCGACACTCGTACCGCCGACCTTGGTGATCACGTCGCCTTCGCGGATCCCCGCCTGCTCGGCGGCGCCGCCCTTCTTGACGTTCTCCACGAGAACACCCGACACCCGGTCGTTGGAGACGGTCCGCCCGTTGACGCCGAGGTCGGCATGCACCACCTTGCCGCCCCGAATGATGGTCTCGGCGATGGGCGCGGCGACGTTGATGGCGATCGCGAAGTTGAGCCCCACCGAGCCGCCGCCCGGCGCGAGCGCCAGGGTGTTGATGCCGATGATCCGGCCCTTCATATCCAACAGCGGTCCCCCCGAGTTACCCGGGTTGACCGCGGCGTCGGTCTGGACTCCGTCGAACACAGCGGGCACCGCCGGTCCGGACGGCGGCTCCTG
>CAJCHX010000348.1 GCA_903970215.1 Acidobacteriaceae bacterium | reverse complement strand
ACAACGACCGGAACGGCGCCGCACCCCGACGCTCACTGCTCGCCTACGACCACTGACACCGGGAATCAATCATCTAGAGACAAGCCATCAAGAACGGAAGGACATCGGTGAACACAGACGACCTCGATGACCCCGCTGCCCGTGCTGAGCGGATGCGCGATCGGGAGGAGGTATTGCGGAACCTATTGGAGGCTCTCGAAAGTGCGCGGCCCGACGCGCAGGTCACTCAACCGATCCCGATCGTCAACCTAGACGATCAGGAGCCAGGTTGGCTGTCCCGACACTGATGTGTCGCGCTTGTGGCAGCGTCGCGCCCGCGTAGCAGCGCTGTATAGCGGCGTCGGCTACTACCTACCTCGGATCAGGTCCAGCGCGCTCGGTTTCTTGGGCTCCGCCTCGTCATCACGGTGCCAGACGAGGAGGTCACCTAGGTCGGTCTCGGGTGCGGCGAAGTCGGCGTACGTCGAATCGGCACCGACGGTCCCGAGCACGAACCCGGTGAGAACGGCGCGCACCGCCTTCTGGGTCGGCCTGTGTGCCTTCGCCACGTGCAGCGCTGCGCGGACATTGAGCCGGCCCTCGGCGAGGCCCGCTGCTGATCCCCCCGGCACGACTCGCAACTCGGCCGGGCCGCCGTACGACTCTGCGAGGTCGGCCGCGTTCGATCTGAGGGAGGTTTCGTCGCCGGCGGCGGCGAGCAGCAGTGCGGGGATGGTCAGGTGCGTGGCCGCCTCCGCTGCGAAGGGCGACGTGGGCGACGGGAACAGCGCGGCCAGAGCGCCGACTCGCGGGTCGCCGGCAGCAGCGAGCAGCGCCGCGCCAGCGCCGTGACCGTGCCCGACCACGGCGCGGCGGCTCCGGTTCACAGTGATCTCGCCGACCCCCAGACGCACCTCGGTGACCACGTCGAGGGCGGTGTTCAGGTCCACTGCGAGCCGACCGTCCGACGGCAGCGGACCGCGCTCGGTTGCCGGTGCTGCGACGACGATGCCCCAGGAGGCGAGGTGCTCGAACGTGCGGCTGTATCTCTTGACCGGCGTGAGCCAATCATGCGCGAACGCGACCGCGGGCAGGTTGACCCCTGCGTCGGGCGTATAGATCACCCCGCGCAGGCCGGCGACGCCGAGGTCACCCTTGAGCACGCGATGCGGGCCGCGCCGCGCCAACTGCGTCACAAGCTTCTTCGCTTTCGCCACGGCGATCACGGTAGTCCATGGCGGCCCGCGGCGTCTGCGCTGACGTAGCCTAGGTGCCTATGTGCGGAATCGTGGGCTACGTCGGCCACCGGCCGGCCCTGGGGGTCGTCGTCGAGGCGCTCCGTCGGATGGAGTACCGCGGATACGATTCCGCCGGTGTAGCGGTGGTCGGCCCGCGGGCCGCGCAGACCGGCGTCGTCACCGTCGAGAAGCGGGCGGGCAAGCTCGCGAATCTGACGGGAGCGCTACAGGTCGACATCGCTGCCGACCCGGATCGTTTCGCGGGCACCACCGGCATGGGACATACCCGGTGGGCCACCCACGGCCGGCCCACCGACCGCAACGCACACCCGCACGTGGCGGGTGGATTCGCAGTGGTGCACAACGGCATCATCGAGAACTACGCCGCGCTGCGGGCCGAGTTGGAGGCCTACGGCGTCGAGTTCGAGTCGGACACCGACACCGAGGTCGCAGTTCAGCTGGTGCAGCACCACTATGTCGCGGGGTCCACAGCGGGCGACTTCGAGGCGTCCGCCTACGCGGCGCTGCGACGCCTCGACGGGGCGTTCACCCTGCTGTTCGTTCACGCGGCGCATCCGGGCACCATCGTCGCCGCCCGGCGGTCGACCCCGCTGGTGGTGGGCGTCGGCGACGGTGAGACCTTCCTCGGTTCCGACGTGGCAGCGTTCATCGAGCACACCCGCGACGCCGTCGAGTTGGGCCAGGACCAGGTGGTCATCATCACTGCCGGCGGCTACCTGATCACCGACTTCGCGGGCGAGCCGCAGCCCGGCACCCCCTTCCGCATCGATTGGGACCTCGAGGCCGCTGAGAAGGGTGGCCACGACTACTTCATGCTCAAGGAGATCGAGGAGCAGCCGGCCGCCGTCGAGAACACGCTGTTGGGCCACTTCGAGGGCGGCCGGATCGTCCTCGACGAGCAGCGTCTCTCCGATCAGGATCTACGTGATGTAGACAAGGTGTTCATCGTCGCCTGTGGCAGCGCGTACCACTCGGGGCTCGTCGCCAAGTATGCGATCGAGCACTGGACGCGTCTGCCCTGCGAGGTGGAGTTGGCCAGCGAGTTCCGGTATCGCGATCCCGTCTTGGGCCGCAGCACTCTGGTGGTGGCCATCAGCCAGTCCGGGGAGACCGCCGACACCCTGGAGGCCGTTCGGCACGCGCGGGAGCAGAAGGCCCGCGTCTTGGCCGTGTGCAACACCAACGGGGCACAGATCCCACGCGAGTCCGACGCCGTCCTGTACACCCGCGCGGGGCCCGAGATCGGCGTCGCCTCGACCAAGGCGTTTCTCGCGCAGGTCACCGCGAATTACCTCGTGGGGTTGGCGCTCGCCCAGGCACGCGGTACGAAGTACCCCGACGAGGTCGCTCGCGAATACCGCGACCTCGAGGCGATGCCCGCGCTGGTCGAGAAGGTGCTCGCCACCGGCCCGGCGATGCGTGATCTCGCGCGCGAGCTGGCCGGTGCCGACACCATCCTGTTCTTGGGGCGCCATGTCGGGTACCCGGTGGCGCTGGAGGGCGCGCTCAAGCTCAAGGAGCTCGCGTACATGCACGCCGAGGGGTTTGCGGCGGGCGAGCTCAAGCACGGGCCGATCGCATTGATCGAGGACGGACTGCCGGTGATCGTGGTGATGCCGTCGCCGCGCGGCCGGGCGGTACTGCACAGCAAGTTGGTGTCCAACATCCGCGAGATCCAAGCGCGTGGCGCGCGCACCATCGTGATCGCGGAGGAGGGCGACGAAGCGGCGGCCACCCACGCGGACAACCTGATTCAGATCCCCGCTGCGCCGACGCTGTTCCAGCCCCTGTTGGCGACGGTACCGCTACAGATCTTCGCGGCGGAGGTGGCGCAGGCTCGCGGGTACGACGTGGACAAACCGCGAAACCTCGCCAAATCGGTCACGGTCGAGTAGGGGACGAGCGTGCGCGGCTACTACACCCCGGATGCGGTACGCGCCGCCGAATCGCCGCTGCTCGCGGCGTTGCCCGACGGCGCGCTCATGCGCCGCGCTGCTTACGGACTGGCGCAGGTGTGCGCGGCGGAGCTGCGTTCCCGCACGGGGGGCGTGGTCGGTCGCAGGGTGACGCTGCTGGTCGGCTCAGGTGACAACGGTGGTGACGCCCTGCACGCGGGGGCTTTCTTGTGCCGCCGGGGTGTCGCGGTCGACGCGGTCCTGCTTGCGCCCGATCGAGCGCACGCCGCGGGCCTAGCTGCCTTCCGTCGCGCCGGCGGCAAGGTCACCACCGCCGGCCCGGGCGAGCGGAGCGACGGGGAAGAGGAAGAGAACGCGGGCGAGCGCAGCGACGGGGAAGGCAACGCGGGCGAGCGCAGCGACGGGGAAGACGCCGCAGCCGACCGCAGCGCCGGGGGGTCTGTCCGGGCGCCGGACCTGGTCGTGGACGGCATCGTCGGCGTCTCCGGCCACGGACCTCTACGGCCGGACGCGGCACGCGTCGTGGCGGCTGTGCGCGCGCCGATCGTCGCGGCAGACACCCCGTCGGGCGTCGACGTGATGACGGGTCGTATCGCCGGCCCGGCCGTGCGCGCGGCTGTCACCGTCGCCTTCGGCGCATACAAACCCGTCCATGCGCTCGCTCCCAGCGCCTGTGGCCGGGTGGAGCTGATCGACATCGGACTCGACCTCGGAATACCTGAGCTGACGTCCCTCGAGGACGCGGACGTCCGTGCCGCGTGGCCGGTCCCGGGCGAGAACGACGACAAGTACTCGCAGGGCGTCGTCGGTATCGCCGCTGGCAGCGCGACCTACCCGGGTGCGGCGGTGCTGGCGACAGGATCGGCGATCCGCGCCACGTCGGGCATGGTCCGTTATGCCGGCACTGCCCGTGAGGCGGTCCTTGCCCGATGGCCCGAGGTGGTGGCCGTCGACCGGCCGACCGACGCCGGTCGCGTACAGGCGTGGGCCGTGGGCCCGGGTTTCGGTACCGACGCCGCGGCCGCCGACGAACTCCGCGGCCTACTCGAGCAGGACCTGCCAGCCGTGGTGGACGCTGACGCTCTCACGCTCGCCGCGGGTCACCCTGAGTTGCTCGCCGCGCGGAGCGCGGCCACCCTGCTGACCCCGCATGCCGGTGAGTTCGCGCGGCTCGCTGCGACGTACTCGCCCGATGGGGCCGCTGCACTCGGATCCGGCGACCGGGTGGCTGCCGCCCGCGCCCTCGCCCGCGACATGGGCGCGACCGTGCTGCTCAAGGGCTTCTCCACCGTCATCGCCGCACCGGATGGGCGTGTCGTCGTGGACACCGCGGGCAGTTCGTGGGCCGCGACCCCCGGCTCCGGGGACGTGCTGACCGGCGTGTGCGGGGCGTTGCTCGCCACCGGTCGTGAGCCGCTGTTCGCGGGTGCGCTCGCGGCGCGAGTGCACGCGGAGGCGGCCGCGCGGGCGGCCGAGGGGGCGCCGACCTCGGCGTCAAGGATCTCTGCTGCGATCCCTGGGGTGTTGCGCCGCGTGCTCGCCGACGTCACGCGAGGGTGATCGTCTGCAGGTCGGCGCCGATGGTGACCGGTCCGTCGTAGCCGGCCTTCGCCCACTGCTGCCACTGCGCGGGATCGAGAGGATCGTTCGCGAAGTCTGCGATATGTGACAGTACGAGCTGCTTGGCGCCCGCACGTTGGGCGATCGGTCCCACCTTCTGGACCTCGACGTGGGACGCGAGCATGTGCTCGAGATTGGCGCCCTGCAATACCGAGCCTTGCACGTTGACCGCCTCGTGGATCAGGAGGTCGGTGTCGCGAGCCAGGGTGATCAGGTTGTCTGTCTCGCGGGTGTCACCGGAGAAAGTGACAGAGCCGTGCGCGGTGTCGAAGCGATAGGCGAAGGCGGGGAACACGGGCCCGTGCGGGACGAGGGTCGCGGTGACCTTGACCCGATCGTCCTCCATGACCTCGAACGGCGACGTCACCGGTGCGGTGTTGAGGTAGGTGGCACCGACCGCAGGAAGCGCGATCTCGTGCACCACGCTGAGATCGGCGACATCCCGGGTGGTCGTGTCACGCAGGAACACGTTGTCGCTGTACGCGAAGGCCTCGGTGAGGCGGTCCGTCATCTCCTTGGTGCCCGGGGTGGGGGATTGCGGTTCGACCGTCGGGACCTGCGCGCCACCGTATGCGGTGGGCAGGCCGCCGGCCGGTCCCGGGCCGTAGACCGGGATCGGACCCGGGAGTCCGATCACCGGCTGGCTTCCCATCAGGAAGAATGTGTAGAAGTCGGCCACGTGGTCGGCGTGCAGGTGGGTGAGGAAGATCGCCCGCACCGACCCGAGCCTCAGCCCGGAGCGCACGAACTGGGTGACCGCCGAGCGGCCGCAGTCGACGATGTACGTCGCTCCATCGACGACGAGGGCTGTGGCGATGCCCGCACGGTCCGGCGTCGGCAGAGGTCCGGCCTGCGTACCAAGCAGTGCCACCGCGAGTTTTGCATCGGCGACCGGGCCTGCGGACCGTCTCGCGGTCGGTCGGGCCGAACCGCTCGGAGCTGCCGAACCGGACCCGTTGCCACATGCCGCGAGGCCGGCTGCGGCGAGCCCACCGAGTCCCGTGAGGACCGCGCGTCTGCCGACGGTCGGTCGGCCGGCGGGTGCCGACCCAACGCTGTTCGATGCCGCGGTGAGAGACACCGGGATGGAGGGTTCGTCGGCTGGGCCGCACAGCTCACACATAGGACTCCTCCGTCACGGATGTCCCGACCGTTCCACGCTGCGGACGACCGCGCCCACCGTCACGGAATTCCCACAGGAATCTCCCTGGTATGGGTCGACGTGCCAGCGCGCGACGCGGATATCCTGGTCGTTGCCATGACGACTACAGCGAACGATCGACGCGGCCCCTTGCAGGCCGAACGCCTGACGGCCGTCATCGACCTCACCGCGATCGCCCACAACGTCCGCGTGCTCGCGGATCGCGCCGACGGTACGCCGATCATGGTCGTGGTGAAGTCCGACGGGTACGGCCACGGCGCCGCCGAGGTGGTGCGTGCCGCCCTCGCGGCGGGCGCGGCCGAGGTGGGTGTCACCACGATCGACGAGGCGCTCACCCTGCGGGCGGCGGGGATCACTGCGCCGATCCTGTCGTGGCTCTCGACCTCTGGATACCGGGCTGCCATCGAGGCGGATGTCCGGCTCGGCGTGAGTTCGCCGCGCCAACTGGCAGCAATCGTCGCGGATGCTCGCGCGGCGGGGCGGACCGCCGACGTCGATGTCAAGGTGGACACGGGACTCTCTCGCAACGGCGTCGCGCCAGCCGAATGGGACGCCACCCGTGATGCACTTGCTCGTGCAGAGGCCGACGGCTCGGTGCGCCTGCACGGTGTCTTCACCCACCTCGCGCACGCCGACGAGCCGGGCCACCCGTTCCTTGACGTCCAGCGCGACCGGCTGATCGCGGCCGCCGCCGACCTGCGGGCACACGGCCTAGCTCCGCAGGTCGTACACGCAGCCAACTCAGCAGCCGCCCTCACCCGCGCCGACCTGCGGTTCGACCTGGTCCGGCCGGGGATCGCCGTATACGGCCGATCGCCGATCGCCGGCGACGACTTCGGCCTCCGCCCTGCCATGACACTCGCGGCGCCGGTGATCCTGACCAAGCGCATCATCGCGGGCGATGGCGTCTCGTACGGGCACACGTGGATCGCGCCGCGCGACACCGTCGTGGGGCTGATCCCCGGTGGCTACGCAGACGGCGTGCCGCGCGCACTGAGTAATCGCCTCGAGGTGTCCATCGGCGGGCGGCGGTTCCCCGGAGTCGGCCGGGTGTGCATGGACCA
>CAJCHX010000347.1 GCA_903970215.1 Acidobacteriaceae bacterium | reverse complement strand
GTGAGCAGTTCGTGGCCGCGGTCGAGGATGCGGGCCGGCTCCGCGACGGGCTGGGCGTACCGCTGCAGCCGGGTATCGCGGCAGCCTTCACCGACGCCGTGGCAGACCCGATCGGCGACCTCGTGGCCCGGTATGCGCGCCGGCACGGCCCGTTCGCGGCGCAGGCGATCGCCACGCGATACGGGCTGGGGGTCGCCGTGGTACTTCGCGCCCTGCTAGCGCTGGCCGACGGGAGACGGGTCGTCGAAGGAGACTTCGTGGCCGACCTGCCGTCGCCGCAATGGTGCGACGCGGGCCAGCTCCGACGGATCAGGCAGCGCAGCCTGGCCCGGCTCAGACACGACGCGGAGCCGGTTCCTGCTCGTACCTACTGCGGGTTCCTGGCCGGCTGGCATCACCTGCTCACTCCGTTGCGGGGCATCGACGGCGTCGCGCAGGTGCTGGACCAGCTCGCCGGTGTGCCACTGCCCGCGTCGGCCTGGGAGACGCTGATCCTGCCTTCGCGGGTACGCGATTATTCGCCGGCGATGCTCGACGAGCTGACCGGTTCCGGAGAGGTGCTGTGGACCGGCGCGGGCGCCATCGGCGCGCAGGACGGGTGGGTCGCCTTCCATCCCGCAGACCTGGCGGCGGTCACCGTGGGGCCCGCCGACCCGCTGGAGCTGACGGCCGGGCACCTCGCACTGCTCGACGCGGTGGCCGGCGGCGGCGGGTTCTTCTACCGCCAGCTACCGACCGACACGAGCACGCCCGACCAGCTCTGGGACCTGGTCTGGGCGGGTCTGCTCACCGGCGATACCTTCGCGCCCGTCCGCGCCCGCCTGCTCGGCGGTCGCACGGCGACCCGGTCGGGCGGTGCACGAGGCGGGGCGCACCGAGCACGCGGTCGCCCACCGCGCGCCCGGTTCCGCGTGCCCACCGAACTGGCGCCGCCGCTTCTCGCCGGCCGGTGGAGCGCCGTTCCCCGCGATCCCCTCGACCCCACGGCCGCCGCCGCGGCGCTCGCGGAGCAGTTGCTCGAGCGATACGGCGTGGTCACGAAGGGCGCCGTGGCCGCCGAGGAGACACCCGGCGGGTTCGCGCGAATCTACAAGACGCTCAGCACTTTTGAGGAATCGGGCCGCGCTCGGCGCGGCTACTTCATCGAACGCCTCGGCGCAGCGCAGTTCGCGCGCACCGGCACCGTCGACGCGCTGCGCGCGAGCGCTCCACCCGACACGCCGCTGGTGCTGGCGGCGACCGACCCTGCCAACCCGTTCGGCGCGGTGCTGCCGTGGCCCGAGCGCCCCGTCGCCGACGACGATGCGCGCGGCGCCCGACCGGGCCGCAAGGCCGGTGCGCTGGTCGTCATCGACAGCGGCGATCTCTCCCTGTTCGTCGAACGGGGCGGGCGGACCGTGCTGACCTTCACCCCCGATCCCTCGGACGCCGTGGCCGCGCTGGCCGTTGTGGCCCGCGAGCGCCGGATCGGTGGCCTCACGGTGGAGCGCGTCGACGGCGAGTCGGTATTCGGGCACCCGCTGGCGCCGGCCTTCATCGACGCCGGCTTCGCGAAGACGCCGCAGGGCTTGCGTTTGCGCTGATGGTCTCGTACGCCGACGTCGTCCGGTACCGCCCGCCCGATACCGGCCCATAGAACGTGAGCCGGTGACAGGATCGGGTGATGACTAATCACGTGTACCGGGTCACCGAGATCGTCGGGTCATCCACCGAAGGCACCGACGCCGCCATCGCGAACGCGGTCGCCCGGGCTGCCGAGACCATCCGGAATCTCGAATGGTTCGAAGTGGTCGACACCCGCGGCCACATCGCCGACGGCAAGATCGCCCACACTCAGGTGACCGTCAAGATCGGGTTCCGCCTGGACGCCTGAGCTGCCCGGACCGTTCACTCCCCGCGCCGCTCCAAGTCGTCGAGGGCGACGCGCGCGATGCGGCGTCCGACGGCGATCACCTCGCCGGCGCGGTGGAACTCGAGGCTGCGGCACACCGTTCGCGGCACCTCGATCAGCAGATCCGGCGGGTACGCCGCGAGTGTGTGCCGCGCGAGCGCACTCTGGGCGATGTCGATGGTGCGGTTCATCACGTCGAAACTGCGCAGCCGCGGCGCCGCGGGCGTGCCGTCTACGTCGTCGTCCCGTTCCGCGTCGTCGTCGGGCACGAACCGTCCCAACATCGCGCGTCCTGACGGTGTCTCGAGCAGCGTCCGGGCGGCCTTCGTGTCCATCAGCGCCGATGTGCTGCGCCACATCCGGCTGAGCCGCTCGCCGGGTCGCGACTCCACCGGCACGAAACGTGCGTCGGGGTCGTCCCCCGATAGGCCGACCGCGATCGTGACGTCTGCGTCGATGGCCGCGATCGGCGCGATCGGGAGCGGATCGAGGATGCCTCCGTCCGCGAGGAGCCGACCGCCCAGCACGGCTGGGGCGATCACGCCGGGAATCGCGATGGACGCGCGGATCGCGTCGTCGAGGGGCCCGCTCTGTAGCCACACCGACCGGCCGGAGATCAAGTCGGTGGCCACCGAGGTGAACGGAATCGGGAGATCCTCGACCCGCACATCGCCGACCATCTCGCGGACCGCATCGATGATCCGCTCGGCGCGCAACACGCCAGCCGCCGTCAGCGAGGGATCGAGCAGGCGCAGTACTGCGACCTGCGTCAATGCGCGCGCCCACTCCGCGAACCCGTCGAGCTCGCCCGCAGCGTACAGTCCGCCGACGAGCGCCCCCATCGACGATCCCGCAACCCCGACTATCTCGTGTCCGCGGGCGACGATCTCGGAGACGACGCCGATGTGGGCGTAGCCCCGCGCGCCGCCACTCCCCAGCGCCAAGGCCACTCGCATACCGCCATTCTGCGCCGGGTGGTCAACCTCCGGTCGCCCGGATGGCAGGTATCGCCAGCAGTTCGATCAGCGAGCCTGGAACTACGTGGCCGTTGGGCGCGGCCACCCGGACGGCGTGGCGTTCTGGTGCCGTTTCATCGAGGCACTCGGGGCGATCGGATACGACGGTCCGTTGTCCATCGAGAACGAGGATTATGCTGTGTCCCAATGTGATTCAGTCACCTTGGCCGCTCGAACCTTGAACGCGGCCCGCGCCGCCTGGCTGGCCGGACGCGGTGCGCCCGGCGCCGCGGTGACGGACGGCTGAGCGGGCTCATCAGGAATAAGGTCAGCGAGCGAAACGTTCACCCGGCATGCCGAAAGCATTCACAGAGACCGAAGGCCAGGAGTTTCTCGCGGGCAAGCACGTCGCCGTTCTCTCGGTGGCGGCGAGCGGCGGGCGCCCACCGGCGGCAGTCCCGATCTGGTACGACTACACCCCCGGCGGTGACATCACCTTCAACACCGGCGCCGCGACCCGTAAGGCCCGGCTGATCCGCGCGGCGGGGGCGGTGACCCTGACCGTCCAGCGCGAAGACCTCCCGTACCAGTACGTCATCGTCGAGGGCACCGTCGTCGACGCCGTCACCCCGTCGCCGCGTGAGGCACGGGTGGCGATCGCGACCCGCTATCTCGGCCCCGAGGGTGGTCCCGCTTTCGCCGACGCCATGGACGGCTCGACGTCGGTGCTGTTCAGCGTCCGCCCCGACCGATGGATCACCCAGGACTTCTCCGGCGACCTGTGACCGCCACGGACCGCGCTGAAGGAGGCCGAAGGACAGCGGCTGAGGGAGGCTGAAGGCCGACGGAGGCTAGAGGCGGGGGCGCCCTTCCTTGGCCGGGACTGGTTCGAGGATCTCGCGGCGCGCCTCCGGTGCGGCTGCCCGCAGCGCATCGGCGGCCTGGTCGTCCGGCTGGATCTGTGATTCGACCTCGGCCTCGACGCGTGCTCGATAGACCTCGAGTTCGCGCGCGACCTGCTCGTCGTCCCAGCCGAGGATCGGGGCCACCAGCTCGGCCACCTCCTCCATGCTGTCGAGCCCGCGGTCCGAGTACTCGATCGCGATCCGGGTACGCCGCGCCAGGATGTCCTCGAGATGCAGGGCCCCCTCGGCAGCGGCTGCGTACACCGCCTCGACACGCAGGTACTGCGGTGCGCCGCGCAACGGCTCGAGCAGTGTGGGGTCGCCGTCGGCGAAGGCCAGCACGTCCCCGATCAGCGCGCCGTACCGCCCGAGCAGGTGGGTGACCCGATGCGGGTGCACGCCGTGCTCATGCGCAATGGACCCGGTCTGGTTGCTCAGTGCGAAGTAACCGTCGGCCCCGACCAACGGCACCTTCGCGGTACACGACGCGGGGACCTTGTACGGCAGGAACTGTTCGGCGGCGTCGACGGCGTCGGCGCCCATCACCCGGTACGTCGTGTACTTCCCTCCCGCGATGGCGACCAGTCCGGGGGCCACGGCGGCTACGGCGTGCTCGCGGGACAGCTTGGACGTCTCGTCGGACTCCCCCGCCAACAGGGGGCGCAGCCCGGCGTAGACGGCGCTGATGTCGTCGCGGGTGAGTTGCGTGATGAGGACGGTGTTGACGTGATCGAGGATGTAGTCGATGTCCTTGGCCGTCGCGGCCGGGTGCGCGAGATCGAGCTTCCAGTCGGTGTCGGTGGTGCCGATGATCCAGTGCAGGCCCCACGGGATCACGAACAGCACCGACTTCTCGGTGCGCAGAATCAGTGCCGCATCGCCCACGATCCGGTCGCGTGGGACCACGATGTGGACTCCCTTGGACGCCCGTACCCGGAACCGACCCTTCTGCTGCGAGAGCGCCTGCAGCTCGTCCGTCCACACTCCCGTCGCGTTGATCACCACGGTCGAGGTGATCTGCGTGGTCTCACCGGTCTCGCTGTCGCGCACCACGACCCCGCTCACCCGATCCGATTCCCGCAGGAAGTCGACCACCTGCGTAGAGGTACGGACCACCGCGCCGTAATGCGCCGCGGTGCGCGCCACGGTCATCGTGTGCCGCGCATCGTCGACCACGGTGTCGTAGTAGCGGATGCCGCCGACCAGCGCGTCCCGGCGGACGCCGGGGAACAGGCGCAGCGCACCACTGCGGGTCAGATGCTTCTGCGCCGGAACGCTCTTGGCGCCACCCATCTTGTCGTACAGGAACATCCCCGCCGCCATATACGGGCGTTCGTACACCCGCTTGGTGATCGGGAACAGGAACGGCAGCGGCTTGACCAGGTGTGGTGCCAGTGTCGACAGCGACAGCTCACGCTCGTGCAGTGCCTCGCGGACCAGCCCGAACTCGAGCTGCTCGAGGTACCGGAGGCCGCCGTGGAACATCTTCGAGGAGCGGGACGAGGTGCCCGACGCGAAGTCGCGGGCCTCCACCAATGCGACGGACAGGCCGCGCGTCGCAGCGTCCAGCGCAGCACCCGCGCCCACTACACCGCCGCCGATCACCACCACGTCGAAGGTGGTGGAGCCGAGCTTCTTCCACGCTTGATCGCGGTAGGCCGGCGACAGCGGTACCGCCGATCCGGTCGCGGTTTCATGGTTGGCAGGTTCCATCGCGATTCACCGTGCAACTATCGTCTCGTGGTTAACAGTTCCGTGGGTCCGCAGTACGTCGCCGCGATCGACCAGGGCACCAGCTCCACCCGCTGCATCATCTTCGATCGGGCCGCCCGCATCGTCGCCGCGGAGCAGCGCGAACACGACCAGATCTTCCCACGGAACGGTTGGGTCGAGCACGACGCGACGCAGATCTGGGTCAATACCCGAAAGGTGTGCGCCGACGCGCTCGCCACTGCGGACCTCACGCCGGCGGATATCGCGGCGCTCGGCATCACCAATCAACGCGAGACCGTCGTGGTGTGGGACCGCGCCACAGGAGAGCCGATCCACAACGCGATCGTGTGGCAGGACACGCGAACCGAGGAACTGTGCGAGCAACTCGCACATGCAGGCGCCCACGGAGAATTCGGTGCAGGCGAGCGCAGCGACGGGGAATTCGGCACAGGCGACCGCGATCGGTTCAAGGCGCGCTGCGGTCTACCGCTGTCTACCTACTTCTCCGGCCCCAAGATCCGGTGGATCCTCGACAACGTGCCGGGCGCGAGGGAGCGCGCCGATGCCGGGGAGCTGTGCGCCGGCACCATCGACAGCTGGCTGATGTGGAACCTCACCGATGACGGTGACGAGGCCGGTGCCAGCGCCGATCGACCGTTGCACATCACGGATGTGACCAACGCGTCGCGAACGATGCTGATGAGTCTCACCGACGGCGAGTGGGACGCGGAGATCTGTGCGGCGATGGATATCCCGATCACCATGCTCCCCGAGATCCGTTCCAGCGCAGAGATATACGGCGAGGTACGAGCTCGCGGTGTGCTGGCGGGGGTGCCGATCGCCGGCATTCTCGGTGATCAGCAAGCGGCGATGTTCGGCCAGGCGGCGCTCGACCCGGGAGGCGCTAAGAACACTTACGGCACTGGCAATTTCCTGCTCATCAACACCGGCGAACGGCCGGTGTTCAGCGAACACGGACTGCTCACCACTGTGTGCTACCGGCTCGGCGACGCGCCGACGGTGTACGCGCTCGAGGGCTCGGTCGCGGTGAGCGGCTCTCTGGTGCAATGGCTTCGGGACAACCTGGGCATCATCTCGTCGGCCCCCGAAGTGGAGACGCTCGCCGCGCAGGTTCCCGACAACGGGGGTGTGTATGTGGTGCCCGCCTTCTCCGGACTGTTCGCGCCGCGCTGGCGGCCGGACGCGCGCGGCGTCATCGTGGGGCTCACCCGGTTCGCCGACAAGCGACACCTGGCGCGGGCGGCGTTGGAGGCCACCGCATTCCAGTCCCGCGAAGTGATCGACGCGATGAATGCCGACAGCGGCATCGCGCTGACGGAGCTGCGCGTGGACGGCGGCATGGTGGTCAACCACACTCTGATGCAGTTCCAGGCGGACATATTGGGTGTCCCGGTGATCCGACCGCGGGTGATCGAGACGACGGCGCTCGGCGCGGCCTACGCGGCCGGGTACGCGACGGGGTTTTGGACGCTCGACGAGATCCGCACCAACTGGGCCGAGGACCGCCGGTGGCTTCCGGCGATGCCCGAGGCCGAACGGGCCCGCCTGTACGGCGATTGGAACCGCGCCGTGGAGCGGACGTTGGACTGGGCGTAGGGGTCTCGCTGGGAGATTCGCCAAGCCACGCTCGGGAGTCGACTGGCACCGTTGCGCGCCGTCCACCGGTCCCAACGATGCCACCCTCTCGACCTTCGGCGTTCGATCAACCGCGAGACACTGCCGATGTCGAATTTCCCTGCACCCCAGCTTATTCTGTGTTTTACATCGACGACGCGAGGGCGAATAGTTTCGAT
This sequence comes from Acidobacteriaceae bacterium, assembly GCA_903970215.1. Lineage (GTDB taxonomy): Bacteria > Actinomycetota > Actinomycetes > Mycobacteriales > Mycobacteriaceae > Tsukamurella. Next base: position 393 of record CAJCHX010000347.1, on the reverse strand, counting down.
ATGGGCTGGTGTCGCGGATACACGCACACCAACGAGTTGCGGCGGGCGCGGTTGACGCCGTCGCCGGAGCAGATCCGATCCTGGCGGATCGCGGCGGCGTTCACGGTTCGTTTCGACAACGGCTGCGTCCCCTACCCCGCCGTGACGCTCATCGAGCGCTATCATAACGCTATGAGCGTCGTGATACGGCAGTCCGAGTTGCGCAACGACAACGCGGCGGTCATGCGGCGGGTCGCCAACGGCGAGTCCTTCGTCGTGACCGTCAACGGGCGTCCGGTCGCCGACGTGGTGCCGCACCGGCGGGACACCGGTCGGCGGCGGTTCCTCCCCGTCGCCGAAGCCGCCGCGGCGTTCGCCGCGGCACCGCTGCCCGACCCGATGGCATGGCGGGCC
>CAJCHX010000346.1 GCA_903970215.1 Acidobacteriaceae bacterium | reverse complement strand
GAATTCGATGATCGCCAACCGGTCCTCAAGCGTGTAACCAATCACAGCGGACAATCATACCCACACGTAGGAAATGCCTGCCGACGGTGTGGAATGCGGAGTCCGTCCCTAGATCCGGGCCCGGAGATCCTGCACAACCGTGGTCGGCAATCCCGCCAGCGCCGCCACGCCGAGGACCGATTTAGGCTCGTATGCGGTTCGCCAGAATCCGCCGTGGTTCGCGTCCGCGTACATCAGAGCTTCCGGGTGCGCTGATTCGCCGGCCGACGGTTCAGTTGCCAGGTCGGCCGCCAACTTGGCGGCCATCAGCCACCGCGCCGTGTCGGCGGGGAAGATCTCCACACCGAAATGCGACGCGCCCGAGTAGGCCACGTTGAAAACGCGATTCTTGGTCACCGATGCCGTCCACGAGGCGGGGGCCACGTTGAAGGAGGCCAGGCCACCGCGGCTCGCGACGGCGATGCTCCGCCATCGCTGCATGCGTTTCGCGAGCGCGTAGTTGGGTCCCTGAATGGGAATCATCACGTCGGCCACGCCCCAGTCGTCGCCGTCGTGATCGGCTGCGTACGCGGGACGGAAGACGCCTCCGCCGGTCAGGGCGCGGGCAGCCTCCTGCGTCACCTTCAGGAGCGCGGACCGGTTGTCCCAGCGGCGTCGGGAATCGTCCATCACAACGCCGGGCACCAGGTAGGAGTCGGTTGGGGTTCCCAGATACGCAAGGGCTGTGTCTCGCTCGCGCGAGAGCGCGCCACCGATCGTGTCGGCCGCGGCCGACAGCAGCACATGCTCGCCGCCGTCCGCGTACGCGTGCATCCCGAAAACAAGGCCCGTCGTGGGGCTCGTCTGACCGAGGATCCACGCGACCGCTTCCATCGGCTCCCGCACGATGTCGATGCCGGGAGTCTCGCCACAGACCGGCACCGTGACCGTCCCGGCGCCGACGGATGCGATCGCGCGGATTCGCTCCCATACACGCGGGACAGGGACATCGAGCGCCAGAACATCGGCTCCCCACATGGTGAGGGCCTCCAACGGGCCCATCTCCGCCGCGGCGCCGACCAGCGCGACCCGGCGGCCCGGGACTCGGAGGATGTCCGGATTATCGATAGCCAGCTCGATCGACGAGACGAACCCGGGCTCCACGACACCCACCTCGCGCCAGCGTTTCAGCTGGTCCCGGAGAGATGATCCGGCGAGTACGGCGCCCCGATAGGGGATCTCCAGACGGTCGGCCGGAGCAGTGGACCCGGCGAGCCGAAGCTCGGAATGAGCACACTGATCGACCGTCGCCGCTTCGCACAGTGCGGTTTCCCTGCCGCTATCATCACTACCGCCATCGAGGATCCGAATCCGCCGACGCATCGAGTCCAGCCCGGCCGTGGCAATAGCCACGGCTGCCCAGGGATCGGCGCTCAGTGCGGTCAACTCCGCGAAGTACTCGACGTAATCGGAGCGCCACGATGTCGCTGACTCGATCCTGTCGGCCAACTCCGGATCCGCGACGCGAGCGGCGTCCGCCACGATTCCTATCGCCGTCGGTGTCGACGCACGGGCGCCCCCCACCAAAGGAAAGTTCACGCCGTATCGGACGTCCACGTCAGCCTCGTCTCTCGGTTTGCTTCGATCACTCTGCGGCGCGTCGCCGTGGGCGGGTCCGCCGTCACATCAGAGCGCCGCAGGGCGGATTGCACGACCAATCCTACATTGATGTAGGAATGTCGGGGTGCAGTATCGTCGCGGATCGAGCCTGACCGGGGCTCGCCACTGCGCGTCGCCGGTGCTATACAAGGCGGCATGGCCACCGTCGTCGCGCTACACGCGCATCCGGACGACGAGACCCTGTACAGCGGTGGAACGCTGACCCAGTTGGTCGAGGACGGACATCGCGTGGTGCTCGTGGTCGCGACCGACGGGATGATGGACGGAGACGACGAGCCGAACCCTCGGCAGCGCCTGGACGAACTCGACAGGGCAGCCGCGACACTCGGCGTCACGGATGTCCGCTGGCTCGGATATGCAGACAGCGGACATGGCGCAGAGCTGTACCCGGATCCGCCCGGGCGGACGCGGCTGGTGCGTGCCGGGGTGGACGAGCCCGCCGACCTGGTGATCTCGATCCTCGACGACGTGGACGCCGACCTGTTGATCGGCTACGACGCGGCGGGCGGGTACGGCCACCGCGATCATGTGGCAGTGCATCGGATCGCGCGCCGCGCCGCCGAACTCAGCGGTATCCGCCTGGTCGAGGCGACCGCACCGCGTGAGGTACTCGTCCACCTGCTGACCGTGACCTCGAAGCTGGGCTTGACCCGCGATCGTGACCTCGAGCGGGCCCGGTCGTGGTTCACCCCCGGGCACGCCATCACGCACCGGATCGACGTCCGGCGCCACCTTCGGGTCAAGCAACGTGCGCTCGCGGCGCACAGCACTGAGAACGCGAAGGGCGGACGCACCGCCCGGCTACAGCGACTCGTGCTGCGCGTCCCGGCGTTCCTCCTGGCCCCACTGCTCGGCACCGAGTACTATTACGAGCCCGGGTTCGCCGGGCACACCGACGCCCTGGTCTGAGGCGTGTCCCGACACCTGCGCCGGATTCAGCTCACCTCGTAGTCGGCGCCGCCGTCGCCCGCGCAACTGTCGAAGTGGGACGACAGGAGCGCCGTCAACTCGTCGGCGGCTTCCTCCGGCACCCAGTGCGAAACGTCCTCGAGCATCTCGAAGTGGTACGGCGCCGTCACCCAGGCTCCGGTGGCCAGCGCAGCGGCGGAGCCGAACGCCACATCGTCGGTGCTCCACACGTACAGCGTGGGCACGGTGATATGGCCGATCCGCGCAGCCGGTCGGCCTGCTCGGTACCAATTGAGAGCCGCGGTGAGCGCGCCCGGCTCGGACATACGGTGCACATACTCGTCGACCCGCGAACGCGGCAGACGGCCACCGAACACGCCCCGCAGGGCCTTCGCCCCGTCGGCGAGGAACGCGTTCTCGGTCGCGGGCGTGGCGCGCCAGTCCCGCATGTACTGGGACCGGATCGCCTGGTCCTCGTCCGAGCGAAGTGCCTCGGCGAGCGCGGCCGGATGCGGCGTCGAGACGACGGCGAGCCGGTGCACCCGATCGGGGTGGACATCGGCCGTCCACCACGCGACGGCGCCGCCCCAGTCGTGTCCGACGAGGTCGAATCCGGCCCAGCCGAGCCGGTCGGCGATGGCGATCACATCGCCCACCAGGGTCTCGATCGTGTAGTCGGACGGCGCCTTCGGGCGCACCCCGGGAGAGTAGCCGCGTTGGTCGGGCGCTATCGCCCGGAACCCGAGCGCAGCGAACGCCGCCAGCTGATGCTCCCATTGCATCGCGGCCTCGGGAAAGCCGTGCAGGAGGAGGATCGGACGCCCGTCCTCGGGTCCGGCCGCCAGAGCGTCGAACGATCCGGCGTCGGTCTCGATGCTGATGTAATCGGCCACCACGCCAACCTACGCCGCGCACGCCGCCGACCCGGCGGCCCCGAAGAATCGGGGGCCGGGCCGATCTGGTCGGGCACTACGGGTCTACCGTGCGTCTTTCGCTGCCGCCACGGTCGCCTGCGCAGCGATCGCCCCGGGGGCGGGCCGGAGGTAGATATACCAATACGCGCCTGCGACGAACACGCCCGCTCCGATCAGGTTGCCGCAGAAGGCCATCACTAGATTCCACAGGACGTCGCCGAACGTCAGGTGCGGGACGTGTTCCATCAAGCCCAGCGGCAGGAAGAACATGTTCGCGACCACGTGGTCGAAGCCGAGTGCCACGAAGGCCGAGATCGGTCCGACGATGCCCAGGATCTTCCCCGACACGCTGGTGGAGGCGAGCGCGAGCCACACGCCCATACAGACGAGCCAGTTGCATCCGATGGCACGGAGGAACACCTCGAGATGCGTCTCGGTGATCGCTTTACCCGTGACGATTCCGACGAGCCTGATATGCGCCTTGGTGGCCGGGCTTCCGATCACCCCGGTGGCATCGGCCAGGACGTAGGCGACGAAGAGCGAGCCGATCAGGTTTCCGATGGTGACGAGGACCCAGTTCTTGATCAATTGGACGGAACCGATGCGCTTGGCGAGCAACGCGATCGGCAGGTACATCATGTTTCCCGTGAGCAGCTCGGAGCCACCGACGACGACCAGGATCAGGCCCACGCTGAATACGAGCCCCGTGACTATCGTCGTCACGCCCGCCCAGTTCTCGGTCGGGCCCGGCATGCCCGCGGATGCGACGATGGCGAGCAGGCTGGCGAAAGCGATGTACGCCCCCGCCAGGAACGAACCGACGAGCACGGGGCCGACCGACATCCCCGCTTTGGTGACTCCGCTCTCGACTGCGATGGCTGCAGTCTGCGGAGGGGTGTTGTAACTCATGAGATGGCGTTACCTCGTTTCCGGTGAGGACGTTCGACTCTGCACAGCCACGGTTTTCCGTCCGGTCCCCCCGCCGTCATGGCGGAACGAACTCGGAGCGGGAATCGGGGAGCGCTCGTCGGATGCCGTCGAGTAGCGAACCGCCCCAGAACCATCCAGGGCGGCTGCGCCGGTTCACGGTAACTCCGGCAACACCCCGGAGGGCAGCGTTGATGACACTTTACGGCCTTTTGTCGCATACACCACGCCGGATTGTCGCCCCAGACAACCGTGTTCGGCCGGTCCGCGGCACGGGCCGATCGATTCCGACACCTACCCCGCGCGTGACTGAGCTTCCGAGGGGCCTGGGCGCGCGACCCACCTGGGGCGATGCCGCAGACCTCGACATCGCGGCGCGGTTCGTTCACGATCGTAACCATGACGCAGCCCTCGGAATCGCACGCGATCGCCACCCAACCACAAGCCATCGACGCGCCCCTGACCGCTTCCGCCGCCTTTCTCGTGCTGACCGTGGGCACCGATGACGCCGCGATCGCCACCGCCCGGTCGGTGCTCGCCAGCACCGGTGACCTCATCAAGGACATCCGGATTCGCTTGTCGAGCGGCCTGTTCAGCTGCAACGTCGGAATCGGGCATCGTGTGTGGGGCCCACTCACCGGGCAGCCCGCGCCACTGGAATTGAAGCCGTTCCAGGAGATCAAGGGCGCGACCCATACCGCTGTCTCCACGTCTGGCGACTTGCTGTACCACATCCGCGCCGAGAAGATGGATGTGATCATCGAGTTCGAAAAGATCCTGCTCGAGGCTTTCGGTGACGCCGTGACACCGGTGGACGACGTGGCCGGGTTCCGCTATTTCGACGGACGCGACCTCCTCGAATTCGTCGACGGGACGGCCAATCCGGACGGCCTCGACCTCCCCGCCGACACCATCGTCGGCGCCGAGGATCCCGCACATGCCGGTGGGAGTTACGTCGTGATCCAGAAGTACCTGCACGACCTCGCAGCATGGCGCGCGCAGACCGTCGAGACACAGCAGGCGATCATCGGACGGACCAAGTTCGACAACGTCGAACTGCCGGACGCCACCGAGGGGCAGAAGGCACACAAGACGCTCTGCACCATCGAGGATGCGGACGGCGAGCACGACATCCTGCGTGACAACATGCCGTTCGCGGTTCCGGGCAGCGGCGTGTACGGCACCTACTTCATCGGATACTCGCGGCGCCTCTGGGTGATCGAGAAGATGCTCGAGCGCATGTTCATCGGCGACCCGCCGCCGCTGCACGACCGGATCCTGGACTACTCCCGAGCCGTCACGGGTGTCACGTTCTTCGCGCCGAGCCGCGGATTCCTCAGCGCGTTGGGAGATTGACGGACCTACGTCACGCCAGCTCGATGAGCTCTTGATATTCGGCGGACCAATGGTCCTCGGTGCCGTCGGGGAGCAGGATCACCCGTTCCGGGTTGAGCGCCTCGGCGGCACCAGGATCATGCGTGACCAGCACTACGGCGCCTTCGTAGCTACGTAGGGCGTCCAGTACCTGCTCCCGGCTGACCGGGTCGAGGTTGTTGGTCGGCTCGTCGAGCAGCAGCACGTTGGCCGCCGACGACACCAGACCCGCGAGCGCGAGCCGGGTCTTCTCACCGCCGGACAACGTTCCGGCCGGCTGGTCGAGCTGCGGGCCCGTGAACATGAACGCTCCGAGCAGACTGCGCAGGTCCTGCTCCCCCGCATCGGGCGACGCGTGCCGGATGTTGTCCCACACCGACGCGTCGTCGTCGAGGGTGTCGTGCTCCTGCGCGAAGTATCCGATCTTGAGGCCGCGGCCGGGATCCAGACCACCCGCATCCGGCTGCTCCACGCCCGCCAGAAGCTTCAACAGCGTCGTCTTGCCCGCGCCGTTGAGGCCGAGGACCACGACCCGCGAGCCGCGGTCGATGGCGAAGTCGATTCCCGTGAAGATCTCCAGCGACCCGTACGTCTTGGTCAGGCCTTTCACCATGAGCGGCGTCCTGCCCGAGGGTGCCGGAGCCGGGAACTTGATGCGGGCGGTCTTATCCGCGACCCGCACCTCGTCGACCTCCGCGAGCATGCGCTCGGCGCGCTTGAGCATGTTCTGGGCGGCGACGGCCTTGGTGGCCTTCGCGCCCATCTTCGCAGCCTGGGTCTTGAGCGCGGCGGCCTTCTTCTCGGCGTTCGCGCGCTCGCGACGCCGGCGCTGCTCATCCGTGGCCCGGGCGTCGAGGTACTTCTTCCACGTCATGTTGTAGATGTCGGCCTCGCCGCGGACCGCGTCGAGGAACCACACCCGATTTACCACATCGTTGAGCAGATCGACGTCGTGACTGATCACGATGAGACCGCCGTCGTGGTTCTGCAGGAAGCCGCGGAGCCAACCGATGGAATCGGCGTCGAGGTGGTTGGTGGGTTCGTCCAACAGCAGCGTCGTGCCGGATTTGCCGCCCGAACCGTCGGAGGCCGCGAAGAGGATCCGCGCGAGCTCCACACGACGGCGCTGTCCGCCGGAGAGGGTCCGCAGCGGCTGCCCCAGAACCCGGTCGGGCAACGCCAGGCTGTTGCAGATGCGCGCAGCCTCCGACTCGGCGGTGTATCCGCCGAGCGAGCTGAACCGGTCCTCGAGGTTGCCGTACTTTCGGACCGCTTCGGCGAGCAGATCGTCATCGACCAGCTCAGCCATCCGGGCCTGCTGCTTCTCCATCTGGCGCACGATGGTGTCCAGGCCCCGGGCCGACAACACGCGATCCTTCGCCAGGACGTCGAGGTCGCCCTCCTTGGGGTCCTGCGGGAGGTAGCCGATCTCCCCGGAGGTGGTCACCTTCCCTGCGTACGGCTCACCCGCGCCCGCGAGTATCCGCATCGTCGTCGTCTTGCCAGCGCCGTTGCGGCCGACGAGGCCGATCCTGTCACCCGCCTGCACCCGCAGTGCGTCCCCGGGCGCGGTCAACAGGGTGCGTACCCCGGCGCGCACTTCGAGGTCGGTTGCGGTAATCACGGAGGGCCAGTCTACAGCCGCCGGCGCGGCTTCCTCGCCACGCGACCAGGCATCGCGCTCTACTGTGACCGACGATACGCAGGTCCGTTACTCGTCGGGCGACGGCGGACCTGCCGCGATCACAGTGCGACCCCCACCCGCCCGCTTGGCGGCATACATGCAGTTGTCGGCGAGCGTCTGCAGCACTTCCAGGTCGGCCTTCGCCGCGGGGGCGTGCGCCATGCCCACGCTCACCGTCGTCCGCAGTTCCGCGTCACTGAAGACGCACCCCGCGCATCTGTCTGCGGCCGCCGCGACACCGGCTGCATCGGGCACGTGGACGATGAGGACGAATTCGTCACCACCTGTGCGCGCCGTCGCCAGCGCACCGACCCGGGCCGACAACGCGCGGCCCGTCTCCCGCAGCACCCGATCCCCGCGGTCGTGGCCGTACAGGTCGTTGATCTGCTT
>CAJCHX010000345.1 GCA_903970215.1 Acidobacteriaceae bacterium | reverse complement strand
AGCGACGCGGATTCCACCGCCGAGGGCGCCTGCACACTGACGGTGATGATCGACGTCAGTTTCGGCGACGACACCCGCAGGTCTGCGCGCAGACGCTGCATGGATATCAGCAGTCTGTCATCGGTGATCACGCGAGCCAGGAAGTTGTCGGTCGATGCGATCGCCCCGTACTCGGGCACCCGCGACATCGTGTACGCGACCTCACCTGCCGCACCCTCGTCGCTCCCCTCCCCTTCGATCGACGTCATCACACTCGCGGTCGCCGCGTAGGTCGGCTGCCGCCACACCACCGTCGCCGTCCCCGCGAGCGCCCCGACTCCGGCGCCGATCAGGCCGAGTACCGCGGCGCGCCGGTGCATCGTGCGCGATCGGGTCATCTAGGCACCTCCACAGGCGACGACGTCGCGATAGGTGCGCTCGAGATCGTCGACGATCGCCTCCATCGAGAACTCCGACCGGGCCACCGCCCGCCCCCGGAGGCCGGCCGCCGCGGCGCGGTCCGGGGCATCGATGAGCGTGGCGATCGCAGCCGCGAGAGCAGCGGGCGCCTCGTCGACGACGATGCCGCAGTCGCTGTGCCGGACGGTGTCGGCCAAGCCGCAGGAACGCGTCACAACTACCGGCCGCCCCACCCCCATGGCTTCGAGGACCGTCATCGGGTAGGGCTCGTCGACCGACGGGAGGACGTACACCGCGGCTCGCGCCAGGCGGGCGGCCACATCGTCCGGCGCCACGGCGGGCTCGCGCACCAGGTGCGGACTACCGATCCGGGCGATCTCGGCGTCCACCGCGCCGCCGCAACCACCGTCCGGCCCGGCGATGGTGAACCGCGCCACAAGGCCACGCGCGAGCAACTCACCGGCGATCCGGGCGAACAACGTGGGTCGTTTGCGGGGATGCAGGCGCGCGAGGAACAGCACCTCCGGCCGCGGCCGAGTGGACTGCACGGGCGGGTCGTACCGCGGCACACCGTTGCGCAGGGAAGCAAGCCCGAGCCCCGCACCGGCGAACTGCTCGATCCGGCGCCGTTCATTCGCGGTGAGGTAGAGCACGCGATCCGCACGCCGCAACGCCGGCCGGGTGAGCAGTAGGTCGACCGGACGGGCAAGCATCTTCTCCGTCACATCGACCATGCCGTGTGGCTGTAACACGGTGGGGCGCTTCGAGATCTGGGCGACCCGCGCCGCCGGCAGCGTGACGAAGTCGCGCGAGACGTGGACGTGGATCACGTCGAACTCGTGGGCGCAGCGCAGGATTCGCCGCGTCAGGCCACGCGCAGCGAGCCCGGCGAACCCGATCCCCGGCACCACGGTGACCGCGGGATGGAACCACAGCCGGACCCCGTCGACGGTTGTCGGCACGGGAGCGAACCCGGACGCCGCACCCGCTACCGTCACCTGATGCCCGCGGCGCGCGAGCTCGCGAGACTGGTTGAGCGCCACCCGAGTCGGGCCGCCGTACGCACCGTCGGGGGTGAACAGCGTCGCCACCTGCAGGATCCTCATCGCCCCGCCACCCATTGGTCGGGAGAGAGAGCCGCACGGACACCGCGGGCGATCGTCGCGGCCGGCACCACGGTCTCGTCGTGCCGCACCGTCAGCTGAACGCGATCGGCCGCCTGCGAGATCACCACTCCGATCTGATGCCCATCTACAGTCGGAACACCCAGCGCCAGAACGGGTTCAGTGGCCCCTGTCGCCCAGTCGATCCCCACCTCACTACAGGGGCGGGACAGGTCGGAGAGCGTCAGGGCGATCGACCCATCCCACCCCGGCCGGGGGACGCGGCCGCGTCGCACCGTCGCGAGCAGCAACGCGAGCGCAAGCTGCGCAGATACCGCGGGCGAGCGCACCGCGCTGGTGAATCCACGCACGAACGTGTCGCGGTCCTTCGCGATCGGGACCTGCACCACGGCACACAGATTCGCGAAGGTGTCGCGGCCGGCAGGCAGCCGCGACCGCAGATCGGTCACGATCCCGACGGTGTCGGCCAGCCTCGGCTCGACGGCACCGAACGCATCGCACACCGCGTACGCGAGGAGGGCGCCGACCGACGGCCGCTCCGAACAGCCGCGGCGAAACTCCTGCAGGGCGCTGAGGTACTCCGGACCCGCCGAGCCGAACACCGTGCGGACCCGATCCCCTGCGCCTGCCGCCGCAACCGAGGAGGGCTCGCTTCCGGCAGCTGCCGGGGCGGGCGTCGAACGCCGCCTGGCCGCGGCCAACTCGGCCACCTGCCGTGCCACGGTCACCGGCTGGGACACCAGGTCGCGCACCAGGACCCGCGCCACTGGGAACCGCGTGTTCACCGTCGAGGGCCCCGGGCATAGTCCGTCCGCCCGGCTGGACGCGATCGCCGCTGCCAGTGCCAGGAACAACCGTCCATCGCCCAGCCCGTGGTCGATGCGCAGCAGCACGTAGCCGTCGACCAACCCGACGGTGAGCGGTGCAGCAGTGGGAGACTCGGCCAACCACTGGATCGTGGCGGCGACGTCACCCGCCTGGGCGTCCACATCGGTCACGACGCGGCAGTCGCCGCCGTCGCCCACCCGCCAGCGACACGACCCGGGGTCCGGAAGCAGTCCGACGCGGTAGTCGGGACCGAGCGCCGCGATGGCTCGCACGCAGGTGTCCGGGTCGGTTCCGGGCGCCCCGGCGACCGGCCCGGCAACGACAAGCACCGCCGAACCGGCCGATCGCCGGTCGAGCAGTCCCACTCGGACGCGCCGATGCCGTCTACCCGACACCGTGGCCGCTTCCGCCGACGGTAGCTCCGACGCCGGCGCCGACCAGTCCGTGGCACCACCGTTCGTAGCTGTCCAGCGCCCGTTCCTCGTCCAGCCTGTCGGCGGCGAACCGTTGCCCCGAGACGCCGAACGCGCCCGGCATCGCCGATAGCCGCAACGCACCGTCGATCAGCGCCTCGGGATCACCGCCGCCTACTACGAGGCCCGCGCCCGACTCGCGCACCTCGCGGGCGGTCACGCTATCCTCGCCCGTTGCAGCGAGCACAGGACGCCCGCTGGCGAAGTACGAGGTCAACTTGCTCGGCACAGCCATCTCCGCCACCCCTGGCCGCTCATTGACCAGCAGCACATCGGCGGATCCCAACGCCGACATGTACTCGTCGGCCGGCAGCAGCGGCAGGAACTGGAGCCGGGCCACTCCGGCGGCCGACTCCTCGAGCCGCGCGCGCTGGTTTCCGTCGCCGACCAACACGATCCGGACGGGCAGCGAACGCCGATCCGCGACCCGCGCGGCGTCGACGACGTTCTCCAGTCCCTGCTTCCGCCCCATGTTCCCGGTATGCAGCACGACCACCTCGTCGGCGCCCCATCCGTATCGGGCGCGAACGGCGGCACGGTCCACCCGCGCGGGAGCCACCACGTGAGACCAGTTGCGGATCACCGTCATCCGCTCGCGCGGAGCCCCCAGACCGGCGAAGGTCTCGACGAATCCGTCGTGGATGACGACGGTGCCTGTGGCCGCCTCGATCATTCCCCGCTCGAGGCGCGCGAACCCGCCGGCCGCTCCCGCCGCCGCACCGGTCTCCACGACTCCGCGGCTGTACACGTCGTGCACGACGACGCCCACCGGGATGCGCTGCGCCCTGGCTCGCGCGACGACGGCGCAGGTGGCCAGGAGCGCCGGGCTGACCGTCAGCACCAGGTCCGGCCGCGCCCAGCGGCGCGTCACCGCAGCCCGTCCGAAGCCGAGCTCGAGGCGCAGCCGGTCGACGGCGCCGTGCCGCGCGGGGATGTGATGGCGCACGCGCCGTACGTCCACCCCGTCGATCACCTCGCGGAGGCGATCGCCGTGATATCCCGGCAGCGGCCGCCACTGGGGGTAGTGCGGCACACCGGTGATCACCTCCACGCGATGTCCGCGTTCCTGCAGCCCCCTGGCCAGCCCGGTCGTGTAGGGCGCCACGCCCGTGACGTCCGGCGCATAATTCAGTCCGACGATGGTGATCCGCATTGAACGCCTCCCTAGATTCGAACCGAATGACGGTGCGCCCGAAACCATTCGACGGTCGACGCGATGCCGTCTTCGACGGCGATGCGACTGCGCCACCCGAGCTCGGCGAGCACGCTCACATCGAGCAGCTTGCGATGGGTGCCGTCGGGGCGACTCTGGTCCCAGGCGACCCTGCCCGGATAACCGACTGAGCGGGCGACCATGTCCGCGATCTCGGCGATCGTGTGATCGACCCCCGTTCCGATATTCACCGGCGCAGGCGCGTCGTGATGCCGCAACAGGTGAACACATGCGTCGGCCAGATCGTCGACGTGCAGAAGCTCGCGGCGTGGCGTGCCGGTCCCGAAATTGACCACCTCGTCCGCACCTTCGACGCGCGCCGTCTCGTACCGTCGAATCAGCGCCGGCAGCAGGTGGCTGGTGGTGTCTGCGAAGTTGTCGCCCGGACCGTAGAGGTTGGTCGGCATAGCGGATATCCACGAGAGTCCGTACTGCCGGCGAACCGCCTGGACCTGCAGGATCCCGGCGATCTTGGCGATCGCGTAGGCCTCGTTGGTCGGTTCCAGCGGACCGGTCAGCAGTGCGTCCTCGCGGATCGGCTGGGGTGCGTGCTTGGGGTATATGCACGACGAGCCGAGGAACAGCAGGCGAGGCACTCGCAACTCGGCGGCGGCGTCGAGCACGTTCAGCTGGATACGCAGGTTATCGGAGAGGAAGTCCACCGGCGCAGCCTGATTCGCGACGATCCCGCCGACTCTGGCCGCAGCGACGACCACCACGTCCGGACGTACCGTCCGCAGGTAGTCCCTGGTCGACTCCCGGTCGCGGAGATCAAGCGCCGCGCTCGGCTGTCCGACGACGTTCGTCCACCCCGCGGCATGGAGACGACGAGTGATCGCCGCGCCGGCGAGCCCACGGTGACCGGCCACATACACCGTCGCATCGCGGGCCAGTAGTTCCATATCGGTCAACTCGGCCACCCGGCCGGTCGATCGGTCCACGACTCCCCCGCGTGGGCGAGGGACGCCACGTCGGCGTCGACCATGATCCGCGCCAGATCCGGCGCTAGGACCTCGGCTTTCCAGTGCAACAGGGCGGCGGCTCGGGCGGCGTCGCCCGTCAACGAGTCGACCTCCGCCGGGCGCAGGTACCGCTCGTCGAACCGGACGTGGTCACGCCAGTCGAGCCCGGCGTGGTCGAACGCCGCCTCGGCGAATTCCCGCACCGTGCACTTGGTGCCCGTGGCGAGCACGAAGTCGCGCGGCTCGTCCACCTGCAGCATCCGCCACATGCCTTCCACGTACTCCGGCGCGTATCCCCAGTCCCGCGTCGCCTCGAGGTTCCCCAGGTACACCTCCGACTGCAGCCCGGCCTTGATCCGCGCCACTGCCCGGCTGATCTTGCGGGTCACGAAGGTCTCGCCGCGGCGCGGCGATTCGTGGTTGAACAGGATGCCGTTGACGGCGAACATCCCGTAGGCCTCCCGGTAGTTACGGGCGATCCAGTAGGAGTAGATCTTGGCCACTCCGTACGGCGACCGAGGGTGGAAGGCGGTGTTCTCGCTCTGCGGCGGCGGAGTGGAACCGAACATCTCCGAGCTCGACGCCTGGTAGAAGCGGCAATCGACCTGGGCGATGCGGATCGCCTCGAGCAGCCGCAGAGTGCCCAGCCCGGTCACGTCGCCGGTCAGCTCGGGCTCGTCGAAGCTGACCCGCACGTGGGACTGGCCTGCCAGGTGATAGATCTCATCCGGCGCTATCCGCGCGACCAGGCCGACCAGCGGGCCGGCGTCTCGCAGGTCACCGTAGTGGAGGAACAGGCGCACCCCCTCCTGGTGCGGATCTTGATACAGATGATCGATCCGCGACGTGTTGAAGGTCGACGATCGCCGAATCAGGCCGTGCACCTCGTAACCCTTCGCGAGCAGCAGTTCGGCCAGGTACGAGCCGTCCTGGCCTGTGATGCCCGTGATGAGCGCGCGTTTGTTCATGGTGTCTCCTGATGGCGGATGCTGAGCCTGGTTCGTCGATGTCGCGGTCAATACGCCCCCACTCGGGCCGCGACCGCGAGGAACGTCCGCCACAGGATGATCAGGTCACCGGGAAGCGACCAGTTCTCCACGTACATGAGGTCGAGGCGCACGGATTCGTCCCACGAGAGATCACTGCGCCCGGACACCTGCCAGAGCCCGGTCATTCCCGGCCGGACGAACATCCTGCGGGTGGTGATGGTGTCGTATTCCTCGACTTCATGGCGCAACGGCGGGCGTGGGCCGACCAGACTCATTTCGCCCGCGAGAACGTTGAACAGCTGGGGCAGCTCGTCGAGACTATACCGGCGAAGAAATCGGCCGACTCTGGTGACACGCGGATCGTCGTGGATCTTGAATAAAACCCCGTGGCCCTCATTCTGTGATACCAGCGCAGACTTCATGTCTTCGGCCCCGACCACCATCGACCGAAACTTCCACATCCGGAACGGAGCGTTGTTCAGACCAATTCTCTCGCCTCGGTAAAAGACCGGCCCGGACGTGTCCCACCGGATGGCTACAGCACAGGCGGCCATCACAGGCAACACGAACGCCAGCGTCCCGAGGGCGAAGATCAGATCGAAACACCGCTTCAACGCCTTTGTCGCGCGCTCGTACTGCGGCTTGTCGATCACCAACAGTGGGAGCCCTGCGGCGGGCCGCAACAGGATTCGCGGCGCGGCAATATCGAGAAGACACGGTGCGACGAGCATCTCGACGCCGACCTCGTTCAAGCGCCACGACAGTTCGCGCATGGCGGCGAATCCCAGCGAGTCCGAGGAGGTGACTGCGACCGCCGAAGCGCCGTAGCGGGCCACCGTCTCGCGGACCTGTCCCAAGTCGCCGAGAACCGGGATCTCCCGACCCGCGACGACGACCGACGATCCCGAGTGGTCGTGGGTCGGAATACACAGTCCTGCAACGCGATAACCCAGACTCGGGTGACCGACCAGGTGCTCGATGACGGGCTCGGCGGAACTTACCGGCCCCAGCACCAGGACGGTCCCCATGTAGCGGCCCGATCGCCGCCCACGCACGAGGTGCCGGCGCCACAACCACCTCGAGCCGAGCAGGCTGAGCGTGCCAACGGCGAACACGATCGCCCAGAAACCACGCGCGATCGTGACCCCCGCGAGCAGACCTGCGACAGCCAGTGCCCCGAAGAGCCCGAGGCAGGCGTTGAGAGTCCGGCTGTATTCCGCCGGCCCCGCTCCGAGCACGCGGACGTCTCGACTATGCGCGATACCGAGAGCCAGAGTCCACGAAAGAATCAGCCCGATCAGAATGCAATAAAGCGGCACACCCGATGAGTCGATCCGAGCCGAGAACGCACTATTTCCGAAGCGGAGCAAAGCACCCGCCAGTACTGAGAAACATACAACCGCAAAATCGGTGACCTTTATATTCCGCACATACCGATCGCGCCAGGATTCGCAGTGGACCGAGACGCGGCGGCGCCGCGCCACAGGGAGCGAAGTCGCCACCTACCACCTCCTCGCCCCGATTAATCCAATGCGCGCCCAACCGGTCCATGCGATCCGAATATGTACCACGCCATCGTCACACCCCGGCGCGTTGTCCATATTGTCGCGTTTATTGAAGTGGCAATTGTTATTGCAAACGACAGTGCGACCGGGTCGCGGGGACTTTCAACACCCGCAAATGAGGATAGGACCGCTCAGTAAGTCCGTTCGAGTTTCTTCTCGCGCGACGAAGAAGCAGACCGGGACTGGCCCCGATACCACGGCTCCCGGGCGCCGCAAGCCCGACGGGCCGATCAGGCGTCGCGGAACGCGCGGAAGACCGCTCGGCCGACGAAATCGCCGAGGTCTGTCGGCTGCCATTCGCTGCCGACAACGACGAGTGAGCGGATCGCAGACTCACACGTCGCCATGAAGAGCTCGATCAACACCGGGAGCTTACGATCCAGATCCTCGGTCTGCCACCACCGACGCATCGCGGGTGCGATCCACGCCGTGGTCTTCTCCTTCACCAGCGCGCGCGCTTCGCCGAAGCGAGCAGAGTTCGCCAGATCGGGCTCCCCGAGCAGGATCAGACGCCACGTGTCCGGCTGCTCAGCGGCGGCGACGAGGAGTGCCTGGAACCCTCGCGCGAACGCCTCCTCGGGATCGTCGATGCCCGCGGAGCTGTGTAGAGCGTCGAGCACCGACGCCACCAGACTGGCGACCTCGCGTGCCAGCAGGGCATCGACGAGCTCGACCCGATCAGCGAAGCAGGAGTACACGACGGGCCTCGTGACGCCCATCCGCTGAGCCACGGCGCCGATGGTGACTGCGCCGAGACCCACATCGACGGCGATCGCGAGAGCCTCGTCCAGCACTTGGGGGCGCCGACGCTCGGGACCGAGGTGCGGCGCACGTGACCGGGTCGAGGTGATGGTCATGGCCATGATGGTACGCGACGCACAATATTCCTTCAGTGATGTAGTTTTTTGCTACACGCGCGGATAAACTCGCGCTCATGACCCTGTTCAACCCTCTTCAGCCGGACTTCTCCGAGTTCGACCCGGCGACCCGGCGGATCTTCGAGGCGACCATCGAGTTCTTCGAATCCCGTGGCAAGCGGACACTGCTGGACCAGCATCGCGACAACGTCTGGTACGCGGACTTTCTCGACTTCGTGAAGCGGGAGCGGGTGTTCGCGACGCTGCTCACACCCGCCGCGCAGGCCGACGGTGACCCCGACAAGCGGTGGGACACCTCGCGGGTGACCAAGTACAGCCAGATCCTCGGCTTCTACGGCATGTCGTACTGGTACGTCTGGCAGGTGACCATCCTGGGGCTCGGCCCCATCTGGCAGAGCACGAATGCGGAGGCCAAGCGCAAAGCCGCAGACCTGCTCGACTCGGGCGCGATCTTCGCGTTCGGGCTGTCCGAGCGCGCACACGGCGCGGACGTCTACACCACCGACATGGTGCTGACGCCCGACGGCAAGGGCGGGTACCGCGCCAACGGAGGCAAGTACTACATCGGCAACGGCAACGTGGCCGGGATGGTGTCTGTCTTCGGCCGGATCGAGGGTCTACCCGCCAGGGCCAAGGACCAGTCCGGCTACGTCTTCTTCGCCGTCGACAGCCAGCACCCGGCATACAAGTTGCGGAAGTACGTCGTCGACGCCCAGATGTACGTCGCTGCGTTCGATCTCGACGACTACCCCGTGCGTCAGGAGGACATCCTCGAAGTCGGGTCAGAGGCCTTCGACGCGGCGATCAACACCGTCAACGTGGGGAAGTTCAATCTCGGCTTCGGCGCCGTCGGCGCGTGTCAGCACGCTTTCTACGAGGCGATCACACACGCCGAGAACAGGGTCCTCTTCAACTCGCGCGTCACCGACTTCACCCAGGTGCGGGCGATGTTCACCGAGGCGTGGACACGGATCCAGGCCATGGACCTCTACAGCGAACGCGCTGTCGATTTCATGCGTTCCGGTGCCGTGGACGACCGCCGCTACCTCCTGTTCGACGCCATCGAGAAGATGAACGTCACCAGC
>CAJCHX010000344.1 GCA_903970215.1 Acidobacteriaceae bacterium | reverse complement strand
GGTGGGTAGGTGCCGGTTTCGTCAGGGTTGACGAAGGTGAGCTGGTAGTCGTCGTCGATGTGGCCGGGGTCGAGGTTGCTGGTCCCGTCGAGGAATCCGATCCATCCGCGGGCCTCACGAGACGCGACTCGTCCCTGGCGGCTGGTGTAGCGCTGCACACCGGTGTGTGCCCAGACGGTGGATAGGCCGGTGACGTTGTGCTCGACCTGGCGTAGGACGTGCTCGGCGACCATCGGGTCGTCGCTGCAGATCTGCAGGACGATGTCGCCGCTGTTCGGGTCCTGCGGAGTGTCGCCGAGCTTGTCCCAAGGGATCGGCACGAGGTCGGCGGGTCGGTCGCTGGCCGGGATGTTCAGCTTGTCGTAGGCGGTCGAGGCGAAGCCGACGGTGACGGTGAGGTGGCCTCGATCGTGATTCGGAGCGTAGCCCAGCTCGCCGGTCTCGACCTGGGCGGTGGACGGGTCCGTGTCGGCGGCGATCGTGCTGGTGAGCTCGTTCTTCACGATCGCGCGGAGTTGGTCCACGGTGGAGCTGGGTTCGCCGTTGATGGTGAACGCGGCGAGGATCAGGTGCTCGGGTGGCCGGTTGAGGATGCCCGACTGGGGTGCGATACGAGTTGGCGGAGCCTGGGTCGGTGCGGGCGCGGCGGTCGGCTGAGGAGTGGTCATCGTGGATCCCTTCCTGGCAGCCGGTGGACCGCCAGACTTAGACTAAACGAAGCTGCACAGAGAGCACTTTAGATTTCCGCACAAAGTTCAGTCAAGTCTCGAACGTGAACAGCGTTCCGCGTGTCGGTGAAGAACCGGACACGGAGCAGGGCAAACTGTCGGCTAGTCGAGAGGTGGGAGCGCGCGTGGCGTCACCGACGTTCCAGCCGAATCGGGTGCGGCTCGCCCGCGAGCTTCGCGGCTGGACCCAGGGTCACCTGGCCGGGAAGGCGGGTCTGTCCGCCGCGGCCATCAGCCAGTTCGAAGCCGGCTCAACACCGACTGAGGCGAACCTCGACAAGCTCGGCGAGGTCCTTGACCTTCCCATCGGGTTCTTCTTCGTCCCGGTCACCGACACCCACGAGGGGTTCTTCCGGTCCCTGCGCAGAACCAGCGTGGCCGACCGCCGTCGTGCGCGCGCTCATGCGCACCTCGCCCACGACCTCGCTGAAGCCGCCGCCGGGGACTTCCCGAGCGTCGACATCCCTGACTTGCCCGCACCCGACCTCGACCCCAAATCGGAGTGGCCCACGAAGGCCGCACAGGCGGTACGGCGCCAATGGGCGATCGGACCCGGGCCGATCCCGGACGTCATCGCCTCCCTTGAAGACCACGGCATCCTCGTTCTCCGCCTCGTGCTGGACAGCATCGACGTTGACGCCTTCTCGTTGCCCTTCGACGATCGGCCCGTCGTGGTGCTCAGCAGCGATAAGAACGACCGCGCCCGGTCCCGTTTCGACGCAGCTCACGAACTCGGACATCTCGTCATGCACGGCTCGCAGGTCTGGGGCGTCAAAGAGGTCGAGCAGCAGGCGCATGCCTTCGCAGCGGAGTTCTTGATGCCGGCGGCCGAAATCAAGTCGGAGCTGCCGCACAAAGTCGACTGGTCGGATCTCTTCGCTCTCAAGGTGCGGTGGCAGGTGTCGTTGGCGGCGCTGCTAATGCGCGCAAAGACACTCGAAGTCATCTCTCCGAACGAGTACCTGTCGGCGGTCAAGTACTCCTCCGCGCGTGGGTGGCGCCGACTAGAGCCGGTTCAGCTTGGCCCACCTGAACAACCGTCCCGCACTCAGCAACTCGTGTCTTCAGCAGCTGCGCACAGGGCAACTCGCGACTGGTTTCCGCAAGGCGCATGGCGCGACCTACTCGCGTCCACCGAGAGCTAGTAGACCTGGTCGCACTGCGCTGCACTGCGCGCGATGGCGGCCCTCCCCACTCTGCGCTAGCTCGGCGGCGAGCCTGTAGTAGCTGCGTCACGACCAAAGGGTTTTGGCCATTCGGTCGGCGGCTTCCTGTGCGAGCGCCGGCATGACGTGGCTGTAGATGTCCGTGGTCGTTCGCATCTGACTGTGACCGAGCAGCTCCATGACAACCCGAGGATGGACGCCGGCGGTGAGCAGAAGGGTCGCCGCCGTGTGGCGACCGTCGTGAAGACGGATGTGCCGGACTCCGGCGCGATTGAGCAGTTTGATCCATGCCTCATAGTCGGAGTGTTTGTCGAGCGGCCGTCCGTTCGGCTGGGCGAAGACGAGATCCCAGTCGTCCCACTCGCTGCCGGCAACGAGCCGTTCCTCGTTCTGCGCGACCCGCTGCTTGCGTAGCGCCTCGACCAACGGCGCCGGTACGGCGATCGTCCGGCGGCTGCGGTCGGTCTTGGGTTCGGTGAACACCAAGCCTTCACCCGGGACTCGGTGCAGGCCACGGCGCACCGACAGCGTGCCACGGTCGAAGTCGATGTCCTTCCACTGCAGCGCCAGCGCTTCGGACTGACGCAGGCCGAGGGCAAGAGCGACCGTCCAGCGGGTCGAGTTGCGCAGCCCCTCGGCAGCTGCGAGGACGCGCTTGCACTCGTCGACATCGAGCGGCTCAGGCGTCTTCGGCCGCTCCTGGCGCGGCGGCTCGACCAGCGTCGCGACGTTACGGGCGACCCGGTCGCGCTGCATCGCGATCTTGAGCGCCCGGTGCAGCATGCGATGCACGCGCAGCACAGATGCGGGGGACAGACCCTTGTCGAGCAGCTGCCGGTAGGTGAC
>CAJCHX010000343.1 GCA_903970215.1 Acidobacteriaceae bacterium | reverse complement strand
GCGCTGGTCGGCGCGGCGGCTCTACTCGCCACGGTGTTGGTGGTCGTGGTGGTGCTGGTGTGTGAGATCACGGGCCTGGGCTACGGCTGGCTCGACGCCGGCACCCTGGGCACCGCCAACAAGGTCCGCTCCTGGATGTCGATCCCCACCATCCTCGGCCTGGGTACCGGTCAGGTAGGCGTGCTGCTCGGCCTGGGCGACCACACCACCGCGATCCTCGCACTGACCCGCCCGCTGGCCGCCGCGATCGCGGGGCTCATCGTCCTGCGCATGCTGATCGGCACACTGTCCGGTCGCATCCACCCCGTCGGGGCGATCGGGGTCTCCATGGCCGCGCTGGTGCTCCTCTTCCCCGTCGTGCAGCCGTGGTACCTGCTGTGGGCGATAGTCCCGCTGGCCGCCTGGGCCACCGCGCCCGCGTTCCGGCTGTCTGCGGTGCTCGCGTCGTGCCTGGTCTCGTTGATACTCATGCCCAACGGCGGCGAGATAGCCCCCTACCTCATCGTGCGCTCGGCGATCACGACGGCGATCGTCGTCAGCCTGTTCATGTACCTGACATTCGGTTCCGGACGCCGTTTCGTCAGCGCGCTCACCCCCCACCGACGACGGCCGCGTCCGCGCCCACAGGAGAAGTCCCCCGGCCGCGCTGTACCCTGAGGTCCCGTGGTCGAATCCGGGATAGCCCTGTCCGCGAAAGCCGTCACCAAGCGGTTCGGCGATCTCACGGCCGTCGACGGACTCGACCTGGATCTCCACGCAGGCTCAGTCCTCGCCCTGCTGGGACCCAACGGGGCCGGCAAGACCACCACCGTCGAGATGTGTGAAGGGTTCGCGTCGCCCGACTCCGGTCGGATCGAAGTGCTGGGACTCGACCCCGTCGCCGACGCGGCCGATCTCCGACCGCGGATCGGCGTCATGCTGCAGGGCGGCGGCGCGTATCCCGGCGCCAAGGCGGACGAGATGCTCCGCCTCGTCGCCGCGTACTCCGCCGACCCGCTCGATCCCGATTGGCTGCTGACCACCCTCGGTCTGGCCGACGTCGCCAAGGTCAGCTACCGCCGCCTGTCCGGCGGGCAGCAGCAACGCCTCGCACTGGCCTGCGCGCTGGTCGGCCGCCCGGAACTGGTATTCCTCGATGAACCGACGGCCGGACTGGACGCCCAAGCACGGCTCCTGGTGTGGGACCTCGTCGACTCGCTCCGGCGCGACGGCGTATCCGTCCTACTCACCACGCACCTTCTGGATGAGGCGGAAGAGCTGGCCGACCAGGTCGTCATCATCGACCACGGCCGGAGTGTGGCGGCCGGCACGCCCGCCGAGCTCACCCGGGCAGGCGCCGACAACGAGCTTCGGTTCACCGCGCCGCGCGGCCTCGACGCTCGCTCGCTCGCGGTTCGACTGGGTTCCGGTTTCGACGTGGTCGTGTCCAGCGAAACCGACGCCCAGGCGGTGTATGTGGTCCACGGCGCGCCCGTCACGCCGCGTGAGGTGGCCGGGGTGGCCGCGTGGTGCGCCGGCGAGAACGTACTGATCAGCAAGCTGCACGTCGGGGCGAAGAGTCTCGAGGACGTGTTCTTGGACCTCACCGGCCGGGAACTGAGGGGATGACGTGAGCACATCACACACTGCGGGGCGCGGCTCCCGCTTCGCACCGGGCACCTTCGCGCCCAGACCGCAGCCCGCCCCGCCGTCGGCGATGCTGGCCGCGCAGACGCGCATGGAGCTGACCCTGCTGCTCCGTAATGGCGAACAACTGCTGCTCACGATGTTCATCCCGATCGTCTTGCTGGTGGGGCTCTCGCTGCTGCCGATCGGGAGCTACGCCGAGACCCGCGCCAACGTCTTCGTCCCCGCCATCATGGCTGTCGCCGTGATGTCGACGGCGTTCACCGGCCAGGCCATCGCGGTCGGCTTCGATCGACGGTACGGAGCGCTCAAACGACTCGGCGCCACCCCGTTGCCGCGCTGGGGCATCATCGCCGGCAAGACGATCGCCGTGGTGGCGGTGGTGATCCTGCAGTCGGTGATCCTGGGCCTGATCGGCCTGGCGCTCGGCTGGCGGCCGAACCCGCTGGGGCTGGTCCTGGGTGCCGTGATCCTGGCGGTGGGCGTGTTCGCGTTCGCCGCGCTCGGGCTCCTCTTGGGCGGCACGTTGAAGGCGGAAGTGGTGCTCGCGCTGGCGAACCTGCTGTGGTTCGCGCTCGCCGCAGTCGGGTCGATCGTGCTGATGCAGCACCACGTTCCCGGGGTCCTGCACGCCGTCGCCCGGGCCCTCCCGTCCGACGCACTCACCGAGGCCCTTACGCGCGCGACCGATCACGGCCGAGTCGACTGGGTCGGCGTGCTGGTGCTGCTCCTATGGGGCGTCGCGGGTGCCGGGGCGGCCGTGCGGTACTTCCGGTTCACCGGATAGCTCTGGACGACGGAGCCCTCGTCAATGGAGCCCTCGTCAACGACAGCCCGTAGTACCTGCCAAGTAGGATGTGCTCCGTGCTCTACAGAGGGTTTCTCCGACTGGTCGATCTACTCCCGCTGCCCAGCGCGAGGACACAACGGATCATCGCCCTTCTGGTCATCCTCAGCCAGGCGCTGATCGCGGTCACCGGTTCGATCGTCCGCGTCACCGCGTCCGGGCTCGGCTGCCCGACGTGGCCCAAGTGCTTCGATGACAGTCTGGTTCCGATCGCCAGGCAGGATGTGCCCTGGTGGCACCAGGCGATCGAGTTCGGCAACCGGCAGATCGCGGTGTGGATCGTGATCACGCTGTCCGCGGCGGTCGTCCTGGCGGTCGTCCGCGCCCGACGGCGACGGGAGGTCCTCGTCTACGCGTGGATCATGCCGGCGTCGACGTTCGTGCAGGCGGTACTGGGCGGCATCACCGTCCTCACCGGCCTCAAGTGGTGGGTCGTGGGTGCGCACATGTTGCTCTCGTGCGCGATGGTGTGGCTGGCGGCCGTCTTGTACGTCAAGGTCTCGCAGCCCGACGACGGGGTGGTCACCGCGGCGGCGCCGATTGCCGCGCGGCATCTGGTGGCCTGGTCCGCGGCCTTCATGTCACTCGTCCTCGCCGCTGGCACAACCGTCACCGGCGCCGGCCCGCACGCCGGCGACCGCACCAATCCCGAGGCGATCGACCGGCTGCGGGTGTCGATCCCGCTACTCACGTCGATCCACGGTGGGCTGTTGGTCGTGTTCCTGACACTGCTGACCGGTGCGGCCGTACTGATCGCGCGTAGCGGCGCCACAGCCGTCGTGCGCCGCCGGATGCGGGTCACCCTCGTTGTGGTGTGCGCTCAGGCGCTCCTCGGCATCGTGCAGTACTTCACGCACGTGCCCGGCGTACTGGTGGTCCTGCACGTCGCCGGAGCCTGCTCGGTGGTCGCCGAGACGGCGATCCTGTACCAGCTGATGGCGCCCCGCATCGGACGCACCAGCGCGACGGGTTCCGTTACAGCGAGCGTGCCCGGTACCCGGCCATCTGCCGGAAGTGCTTCGGCTCCACGGGCGTAGCCTTCGCGACCAGCTCGCGCACCCACTCGGACGTGGGGACGCCCGCCTCCTCGGCCACCGCCTCGGCGGTCGCGCGATCGGCGACCACCTGATCGCCCATGATGCCGTCGGCGTCGCCCACCAACACGATCCGGACGCCCTCCTGGCCCATGTCCTCCAGAACCGCGGTCGCGCCGCCGTGCCGGGATGCGAAAGCCTTGACCCGACCGACTACTCTGCCGGGAGCTGCGACCTTGCTGGGGACCTGTTCCGTCATGAGGCAGAGCCTATCGAAACCCCACGCGTCAGGAATATCGGGGCGCGGCCGCAGGTAGAAACAGTCATGCATGCGATCACGGTGGAAGAACACGGCGGTCCCGACGTCCTGCGGTATGGCGAAGCGCCCGATCCGGTCCCGGGCCCCGGCCAGGTCCTGGTGCGGACGGCGGCGATCGGCGTCAACTTCATCGACACCTACTTCCGCCGGGGCATGTACCCGATCGCACTGCCGTACGTGCCGGGCAGCGAAGGAACGGGCACCGTCGTCGCCCTCGGCCCGGACGTGACAGACCTCGCCGTGGGTGACGTGATCGCGTGGTCCGACTCCACCGCGTCGTACGCCGACCTCGTGGCCGTCACCGCCGCGCGCGCCGTCAAGGTGCCCGACGGGGTCCCGCCGGAGGTCGCGGCGTCCGTGCTGCTGCAAGGCATGACCGCCCACTACCTGACGCACGACTCGTACGCCGTGCAGCCGGGTGACACGATCCTGGTACACGCGGGCGCCGGGGGCACCGGCCTGCTGCTCACCCAGATCGCCACCCGGATCGGCGCGCGCGTGATCACCACAGTGTCGTCTGATGCGAAGGCCGAGCTGTCCCGCGGCGCCGGGGCGGCCGAGGTGCTCCGGTACACCGACGACGTACCCGCCCGGGTCCGGGAGCTCACCGACTCGGTCGGTGTGCCCGCCGTGTACGACGGCGTCGGCAAGGACACGTTCGAGGCGTCGCTGAAGTCGACGCGGCCGACGGGCATCGTCGTCCTGTTCGGCGCCGCCAGCGGCCCGGTGCCGCCGTTCGATCTGCAGCGACTCAACGGTCTGGGATCGCTGTATGTTCAGCGCCCCTCGCTCGGCGCGTATGTGGCGACACCCGAAGCGTTCCGGCGGCGTGCCGACTTCGTGCTGACGGGACTCGCCGAGGGGTGGCTGAACTTCCATGTGGGGGCGACGTACCCGCTCGCCGACGCCGCGCGGGCGCACACCGATCTGCAGGCGCGCCGCACCACGGGCTCGGTGGCGCTGATCCCCTGAGCGACGCCGCGGGCTACCAGCCCAGCAGATGACCGATGGTCGGGACACCCACGATCGAGTCCACGGACAGCGCGCAGAACAGTACGGCGAGATAGTTGTTGGACTGCAGGAACACCTTGAGCGGCTTGATCTCCTGCCCGGCTTTGGTCTGTGCGTACAACCGGTGCACCGCGAACAGGAACCAGCCACCGGCGAGCACGGCGGCGACCAGGTACACGATGCCGGCCGCAGGAACCACTGTCAGCGTGGTGAGCACGGTGGCCCACGTGTACCAGACCATCTGCCGCGCCACGGTGGTCTCCGGTGCGACCACGGGCAGCATCGGCACCCCGGCCGCCCGGTAATCCTCCTTGTAACGCATCGCCAGCGCCCAGGTGTGCGGAGGCGTCCAGAAGAAGATCACCATGAACAGCGCCACCGCAGGCCAGCCGATGTGACCGGTGGCCGCCGACCACCCGACCAAGGTCGGCATGCACCCCGCCGCGCCGCCCCACACCACGTTCTGCGAGGTACGACGCTTGAGCAGCATCGTGTACACGAACAGGTAGAAGGCGATCGTCACCAGCACGAGAACTGCGGCCAGGAGGTTCGCGCGCCAGGCGAGCCAGGCGAACGACGCGACCGTCAGCACCAGACCGAACACCAGCGCGTTCCTGGTGGGGACCGCCTGCCGCGCGAGCGGGCGCCGCTCGGTGCGCTTCATCTTCTTGTCGATGTCGGCGTCGGCGACCATGTTCAGCGTGTTCGCGGCCGCGGCACCCAGCCACCCGCCGAACAACGTGGACAGGATCAGCCACAGATTCACGTGCCCGCGGTCCGCGAGCAGCATCACCGGGATCGTCGCTACCAGCAGCAGCTCGATCACCTTCGGCTTGGTCAGCGCGATATAGGCCAAGACGATCTGCCCGAAGCGTCCCATCGGTCCCGACGGTGCAGCCGGGGCGAGACCGCCCGCGGGTACGCCGGGGCTGGGCGCGCCGAACCCGTGCCCAGCCTTCTCCACCATCCGCACCCGCTTCTCCTGCCGCCCGCCAGACCTCGGCGCGCTCAACGTGCTACCCGGCGGTTCAACACCGGCGGTCTACTACAGGGCATGGTAGACCCTCGCCCTCCACAATCCTGAATCCAGGTGCTGGGACGAAGCCCACGCGCGGCGGGTCCGCCGAGTAGGCTTCACAGTTGGAATCACCCCTGCGAACAGGAGCGTCTGCTACCCGTGACTGCCACCTCCGAGATCGAAGCCCTCACCAAGCCCTCGCATCCCACGGACTGGACCGCGGTGGACTCGAAAGCGGTGGACACCGTGCGCGTTCTCGCCGCGGACGCCGTCCAGAAAGTCGGAAACGGCCATCCTGGAACGGCGATGAGCCTCGCGCCGCTCGCCTACACCCTGTTCCAACGGGCGATGGTGCACGACCCGTCTGACACGCACTGGATCGGCCGCGACCGTTTCGTCCTCTCCTGCGGCCATTCGAGCCTCACCTTGTACCTGCAGCTGTACCTCGGCGGCTTCGGACTCGAGCTCGCCGACATCGAGGCGCTGCGCACCGAGGGCTCGTTGACCCCGGGCCACCCCGAGTACCGGCACACCCGCGGCGTCGAGATCACCACCGGCCCGCTCGGGCAGGGCCTTGCGTCGGCGGTCGGCATGTCGATGGCATCGCGCTACGAGCGTGGCCTGTTCGACCCCGCCGCCGCACCGGGCACCAGCCCGTTCGACCACTTCATCTACGTGATCTGCTCCGACGGCGACATCGAGGAGGGCGTGACCGGTGAGGCCTCGTCGCTGGCCGGCGTCCAGGAGCTGGGCAACCTGATCGTCTTCTACGACAGCAACCACATCTCCATCGAGCACGACACGGCGATCGCGCTCTGCGAGGACGTGGGCAAGCGGTACGAGTCGTACGGCTGGGACGTGCACTACGTGGACGGCGGCGAGAACGTGACCGGTATCGAGGAGGCCATCGCGAAAGCCAAGGCCGTCACCGACAAGCCGTCGTTCATCGTGCTGCGCACCATCATCGGTTACCCCGCCCCCACCAAGATGAACACCGGCGGCGTGCACGGTTCGGCGCTCGGCGCCGACGAGGTCGCCGCCACCAAGAAGATCCTCGGCTTCGACCCCGAGAAGTTCTTCGACGTGGCCGACGACGTGATCACTCACACCCGCGCGCTCATCGACCGCGGCAAGGTCGCGCACGCCGAATGGAACGTCCGCTTCGACGCGTGGGCCGCCGCCAACCCGGAGCGCAAGGCACTGCTGGACCGGCTCTTCGCGCAGCAGCTCCCGGCGGGTTGGGACGCCGAGCTACCGTCCTGGGCGCCGGGCGACAAGGCCATCGCGACCCGCGCAGCGTCGGGCGCATTCCTCGGTGCCGCAGGGCAGACGCTGCCGGAACTGTGGGGCGGCAGCGCCGACCTGGCCGGCTCGAACAACACGACGATCAAGGGGGCCGACTCGTTCGGCCCCGCGTCGATCACCACGTCGGACTGGAACGCGCAGCCGTACGGCCGGACGCTGCACTTCGGCATCCGGGAGCACGCGATGGGCGCCGTGTTGTCCGGCATCGTGCTGCACGGCCCGACGCGGCCCTACGGCGGCACGTTCCTGCAGTTCTCGGACTACATGCGCGGCGCGGTCCGGCTCGCAGCCCTGATGGACATCGACCCGATCTACGTGTGGACCCACGACTCGATCGGCCTCGGCGAGGACGGCCCCACCCACCAGCCCGTAGAGCACTACGCGGCACTGCGCGCGATCCCGAACCTGTCCTTCGTCCGCCCCGCCGACGCCAACGAGACCGTCGCCGCATGGAAGACGGTCATCGAGCGTAAGTCGTCGACCGGGCCGATCGGCCTGGCACTCACCCGGCAGGGCCTGCCGATCCTCGAGGGCACAGACGCCGAGGGGGTCACCCGCGGCGG